>DAOVNE010000005.1 GCA_030630395.1 Candidatus Eiseniibacteriota bacterium | reverse complement strand
CGTGAGCCGCGGCGAGTATCCGTCCAGTGGAACGGTAGTTCTGCTCCAGCCTGAGAACAACAGCGTCGGGGTGGTCCTTCTCGAAATCCAGGATGTTCGTGATGTCGGCCCCGCGCCAGCCGTAGATCGACTGGTCGTCGTCTCCAACGACGCAGATGTTCTGGTGCTGGGATGAGAGTATGTTGATGAGTTCGTACTGCGCGTGACTCGTGTCCTGGTACTCATCCACGAGGACATGCAGGAAGCGCGATGCGTAGCTGTTCTTGAGATCTAGGTTCCGCCTCAGAAGGCCGACAGTCTGCATGATCAGATCGTCGAAATCGAAGGCGTTGTTCTTCGCGAGTCCCTTCTCATACTCCGCGTAGACCTTGGCAACGATCTGCTCGAATCGACCACCGCCGCGCTGTGCGTATCCGTCGGCAGTGAGGAGTTTGTCCTTCGCCTTGGAGATCTCGGACAGAATGGCCTTCGGAACGAAGGTAGTCGAGGAGATGCCGACACGGAGCATCGAGGCCTTGATGAGATCGAGCTGATCGCTCGTGTCGTAGATGGAGAAGTCACGCGTCCACCACCCCCAGTCGGCCTCGGTCCGCAGTATGCGGGCGCAGATGGAGTGAAAGGTCCCTATCCAGGCACGCTCATTCCCCCCACCGACAAGGGCTGCCACGCGCTTCTTCATCTCCTCGGCCGCCTTGTTGGTGAAGGTCACCGCGAGAATCCTGCGTGGGCTCACACCGCACTCGGCGATCAGATACGCGATTCTGGATGTCAGTACGCGTGTCTTCCCGCTACCGGCGCCGGCAAGCACGAGAAGCGGCCCGTCTCCGTGGCGGACCGCTTTCTGCTGCACTGAATTCAGGCTGTCGATCTGTTTGCTGTCTATCATCCCCACCCCTCCCCCAATCTGTGAAGACTCCGCACCGGCCGCCGACTTCCTCGGCGCCGCCGCGAAGGTTGCCGGCTTTGACACACCTAGAACTCGGCCCCGATTGAGAAGTGCGAGACCGGCTCACCTCTTGTCTTGAGATCCGTCGACCATGCGAGGTCGTAGCGAAGGATGAAGAACATGAACTGCGTGCGCACCCCGACGCCGTATCCTGCCTTGATGTCCTTGAACCGGACGCCTCCCTCATCTACGACTCCGCGGAATTTCTCGCCATCCCAGGCCGAACCGAGATCGACGAACATGACTCCCCTCAGACCCCGGATCGAGAGCGGCAGCGGCGACGCCATGTCGAGCCTGTCTACAAACGGGTAGCGGAACTCGAAACTGGCCATCGCAGTGTTGTGCCCTGAGTATTCGAAATCGTCGTGTCCACGTATGCTGCCGGCGCCGCCCACGAAGAACGTCTGCGCGTCGGGCTGAGTGCTGCGCGCAAAAACGAGCTTCATCGCAAGACTGTGCCTGTTACCGATCCGAACGTATCTTCTGAAGTCGGCGATCCCTGTCAGATAGTCGAACCTCTCGTTCAGGCCGAGCGACTTGGTGATCATGAATGATGAGCGTCCTCCTCCAATCGGGCCGACGCTGCCCCAGAGGGTTGTATCGTTGACGAGCCGCAGAGCCGGGATGACGAGCGCTCTCTCCACGCCCTCATCCGTCAGCACTATCTCCCCCGCCTCGTTCTCCTCGGCGAACTGGCGCGTCATGCTCAGTCCGTCGACATCGAACTCGATCCTCGTAAATCTGCTGAACGGATAGGACACACCGAGCGAGATTCCGTAGTGCCGCTCGGTGAAGTAGCGCTTCTCCCCCAGGTCCTCACCAAACACGGTTCTGTCCGAGTACAGGTAGTGGCGGTACGTGTAAACACTGGCGGAGTAGTCAACGCGTCGTGCCAGGTACTCATAGCTCAGGTGCGCGTTGCTGAACTCGATCGATGAGAAAAAGTCTGTCATGAGATAGAAGCGGTGGTTTCCCAGGATGTCACTGATGGCTACCTCCGCCGCCGCACCGACGCCGTGTGCAGAGCTGTACGACACGCCTCCATTGATCCAGTCAGGGGAGAATCGCGGCGTGTAGCGCTCGACCACGCCCACTCTCTCCTCTGGTTCGTCGTCCGACCTCTGCGGTTCCCTTCCGGTCGCCTTGTCGTACGCATCTCTGGCCAGGCGCACGGCGTCGTTCTTCGGCGCCGAATCGAGCTTCTCGGCGGTATCTACGCTTTCGCCCACGGCGGCGGTGTCCGCACCCGCGACGCCGCTGATATCGAGCTTCTCGGTCGTATCTACGCTCTCGCTCGCGGCGGCGGTGGTGTCCGCGCCCGCGACGCCGCCGGTCGCCACCGGCTCATCGTCCGAGGCGTCGGGGACCGCTTCCACCCTCATCTCATCGAACGGCTCCGGCCCCGGCTCCATCTCGATGCTTGGGAAGGCGATCCTGGATTCGATCGCATCGGCGAAGTGCGCGAGTGGGTCCTTCACTACGGCGACGTCCCAGCCCCCGTGCTCGTACGCGACAAAGACCAGCCGGTCGCCCTCGCGCGACCAGCTCGGCGACTCGGCTCCACCGATGAGGTTTGTGAGGGCCACGCAGGTCGAGGTGTCGAGGTCAACCATGTAGAGCTCAGGTGATCCGCTGCGATCGGAGGAGTAGATGATCTTGCGCCCGTCCGGCGACCACGCCGGCGACTTCTCTCTCCCCGAAACTTGAACGATCGTTGTAACGTCTCGGCTCTCCACATCTACCATATAGAGGTCGTAGCTTCTGTGGAAACCGCGTTCAATCGGTGAACCGCGATCCGAGGCGAATGCAATGAATCTGCCGTCCGGCGACCACGCGGGGTCGCGCTCGTCATCGAAGTCATCCGTGAGCCTGTCGAGCCGACTACCGTCGGGATCGGTCAGATAGAGCTCCGACGCTCCCCCCTTGATGCCCACGAAGGCTATCCACTTGCCGTCCGGCGACCATGCCGGCGTGTACAGTCCGTCGAGAGGGAAGCTCAGACTCCTCAGGATCTTCCCCGTCTCAGCATCGAGAATGTGAAGCGCGTCACCACTTCCCGCCTTCGCGGCCACGCATATCCGCTTCCCGTCGGGAGACCATGAGAATCCGGTGCGAAGAAGATGAAGCTGCTCGAACTCGTCGCTTCTTTCTCCCTTGACGAGATGCTCAAGCTCCGCCCCGTCGAGCGTGGAGACGACATAGACATCCGCATAGCCGCTCTTGTCACTGGCGAACACGACACGGGCTCCGTCGGGAGAGACATCCGGACCGATGTTGAAATAGGAGTGTTCGCGTCGATGATCGGTGAGGAGCTTCGCCACCTCGCTCAAGCGTGAGCGCTCGGCTACCTCGGGCCAGTATTTGCGCTTGAGCCACTCCTCCCACTCATCGGAGAGTTCGGCCGGCGTCAACCCCAGCGTCTCGCGAAGCGTCTTGTCGAGGTTCTGAGTGCGCGCGAGACCGTGGATCATCTCCGATACCTTCTCGGCCCCGTACTGCTCAGCGATGAAGTTGAAGACCGACTGCCCTTCCTTGTAAACGGCGTAGCCACCGTAGAGATACTCGAGCGGGATCACGCCATCGGAGATGACCATGTCACGAATCATCATCTCCGCGTTCGTGTCCCATCCCTGGGATGCATACTCGGCCAGCCCCTCCGCAAACCAGAGCTGGATGGGATTGAAATAGGCCTGGCGGATCACGGACTCTGCCAGACCTCGATAGATGATGTCGAACATGAACACGTGTGTCAGCTCATGATGGAGCACGTGCCTCAGCTCATCGTATGAACCCGTGAATGGGATCACGACTCGGTTCTTGAAGAGCTCCATGAACCCTCCCACACCCTCCCCGACATGCGAGGACAGGATGTTGGTCTGCTGGAACTCGTTGTGGGATGCATAGATGATGATGGGAATGGTCGTCGAGAGCTCGTGGTTCATCAACGTCTCGAGGCTGTCGTTCGCCTCTTCGATGATCTGCGTGACTGCCTCGGAGAGGTCCTCCTCACCCGAGTAGTAGTAGACATCGTAATGCTCGGTTCTGACTATCTCCCACTCGAACCGCTCATACTGAACCTTGTTGCGCCCGAACCTGGTCGCGGAAGCGTCCGGCAGGCCCGACAGCAGGATCAGCAACGCTAGAGCGGCCGGGATGAACATGTTTCTGGAGAACAAGGGTGACATCTGATGGTCCGTCCGTTTGATGAGAAGAGGTTAAGTACATTCTAGCACCGGGCTACGTCATGTCAACAACGCCCAGGCTTGCTCTCCCACACGTCAGGCCAGGGTTACCGCTCGGTGACTTGAGGGAGACCGCGAACGAAGGGGTTGACACGAGCCTCAGTCGTAGCGAAGATATGAGACGTGTTCGCGTACTGAGTTCTTCGAAGGAGAGTATCCGTGTCGACAGGAAAACGCATCCGAAACGCTCTTCGCATTCCGCTCACAGCTCTTGCCGTGACCGTGGCAATCGGGCTCGTCTCCTGCAGTGAACCGACAGGCGATCCGTCCTCAGAGAACATGACCATCGAAGGCTCCGCCGTCACCGAGTCAGAGTACATCGGTTTCATGGCCGCTCTGACAATCGCCCTCGAAGAAGGTCTGACCGGCGAGGCGGCTGACTCCAGAGTATCCGAACTCGGGATCAGAGTCCTCGGCGATGACGACATCGAGGCGGCTCTCGATGGTCTTCGTCGCGACCCTGTCCACTGGGCGGAGATCGAACGATCTGTGGATGAACGGATCGAACTGCTCAGGGAACAGAGCCGTCGTCAAGAGAACAGGTAGCAGCCAGAGGCCTCTATCGCAGACCTATCAGGTCCCTCACCAGCAGGAAGACCATCAGAACAGCGAAGAATGCGAAGCCTGCCTGCTGCCAGATCAGCAGCTGGCGTTCCGTGAGTGTCCTGCGGCGCAGCTTCTCCAGCAGGAGCAGAAGAAGGTGACCTCCGTCGAGTATGGGAAGCGGCAACAGGTTGATGAAGCCCAGGTTCAAGCTGAGAAACGCCATGAACGTGAAGAAGTAACTCCCGCCCCATCTTGCGCTCTCGCTCGCCATCTGCACAACACGGACCGGCCCCCCGAGCTGCCCCGATGATACCTGACGCGTCACGACCCCCCAGATGAACTGGCCGATCTGAGAGAGAGTCGAGACTGAGATCGCGAAGCCCGTTGTCAGCGCATGCCATGGCCCCAATCGCTCTGTGTCCCACGGACGCATGATGCCGATCAGACCGATCTTCCTTGTCTCCGAGTTGACCTGGTCCTCCCCCTCCTCCGGTACGATAACGGCCCGCATCGAGACGCCGTCTCTTTCCCAAACCACCTCGGTCTCCTCGAGCGGGCGCTCGTGGATGAGATCCCCGAGTTCGTACCACGTGGACACGGCGATGCCTGATACCGATACGACCCTGTCCCCGGAGCGCAGCCCCGCGCGATCCGCCGGGCTGCCGCGCATGACCCCTCCGATGACGGAGGGGATGTAGGGCGTGATCCCGAGGACGACGGGATCGCCGTTCGGATCATCGCTCACGGCCAGCTGGACATGAACCTCTCGCCGCTCACCACTGTCCTTGGAGACAACACCGAATGTGAACTCCTCTTCAGCACCCGCGAGCGCGTCATAGACCTCGGCCCACGTGCCGACCTCTGCATCATCCACGGCGACTATCAGGTCGCCCCCTACGAGCCCCGCCTGCTCGCCCACCGATCCCGGAAGTACATCAGCGATGATCGGGTCGCCGAGTGTGGGTGATCCGGCGATCATGAGGACCAGGGTCGTTACAATAACAGCCCAGACGAAGTTCATCACCGGTCCCGCGGCCACGATGAACATGCGTAGTGCGATCGGCTTGGCCACGAACGTCCACGGCTCCGCACCCGTTGGATCGGTGACATGCTCTGCCCCCGCCATCTTCACATACCCACCGAGAGGAATGAGCGATATGGCATACTCCGTGTCACCCCTGACGAAACTCGCGATCCTCGGTCCGAAGCCTATCGAGAAACGCTCCACGCGAACGCCGGAGATGCGAGCCGCAAAGAAGTGCCCGACCTCGTGCACGATGATCAGAATCCCCAGGAGGATGGCTGCAAACAGGTAGAAGATGTACATGGTGTTCCCGCTCTCTTTGGTCTCAGTGCCAAGTCAACGACCGATGGGTCAGCTCACGAGTTGTGCCACAGCACTCAGGGCACAAGCTCTCGCTTCATCCTCAGCGGCAAGTATATGATCCACTTCATCGGCCGGCTCCGCCCGAACTCCCTTGAGCGTCGCATCGATGACCGAAGCTATCTCTCCAAACCGTATCCGGCTCTCGGTGAATGCCTCAACTGCCACCTCGTCGGCGGTAGCCGCTATGGTCGGTGCGGTACCTCCGATTCGCCCGGCATCAAGCATGAGGCCGTAGCACGGATAGCGAGTCTCATCCAGCGTCCCGAAGCTGAGCCCGCCGATTACTCCCAGATCGCACCGTCCGAAGGCGACAGGCGCGGGCTCAGGGTAGAACATCGCGAACTGTATCGGCACCTTCATGTCGGGCTCCCCAAGATGTGCGAGGAGACTCCCGTCGGTCAGCCGCACGAGCGAGTGAACGATGGACTCGGGATGCACGACGACATCGATTCTATCGTACGGCAGATCGAACAGCCAGTGAGCCTCGATGACCTCGAGTCCCTTGTTGAACATCGATGCAGAGTCCACCGTCACCTTCCGGCCCATCTCCCACGTGGGATGATCCAGGACATCCTCGAGTGAAGCTACTGCTGCCGCTTCGGAGGACATGCCTCTCAAGGGGCCGCCTGAGGCGGTGAGCGTGATGCCCTCTACCTCCTCGGTGCGGGTGCCTTTGAGACATCTGAAGATCGCACTGTGCTCGCTGTCCACCGGAATGAGTTCGCTCCCGGTCGCCGATGCCATCGGGATGAGAAGCTCGCCCGCCATGACAAGCGATTCCTTGTTCGCGACGGCAACACGGTTGCCTGCTCGGATAGCGGCAAGCGCGGGCCTGAGGCCCGACGAACCGACCAGAGCATTGAGGACCAGATCCAGGTCCGGGTCGCCTGCGAGTTCATCGAGAGCTAGAGCACCTCTCAGCACATCCACGCCCGGAGCGAATTCCACGCTTTCGGCCTCATCACCGACTGCGACTCTTCGTGCGCCAAAGCGGGCTGCCTGCTCGGCGAGGAGAGCCGAGTTGCTGAAGGCGGTGATAGCCACAACCTCAAATGCTCCGGGAGAAGCTGCGACGACATCGAGTGCCGCCCGGCCTATCGAGCCGGTTGAACCAAGGATGGCGATGCGCTTCGGAGCCGTCACTCTTGTGTCTCCAGTACTGGACTCTCTTGCCTAGTGCACGACTTGCCTAGTGCACCATGAAATAGAGGTAGTAGTAGACGAGGGGCGCCACAAACAGAACGCTGTCGAACCTATCGAGCATCCCTCCGTGCCCGGGAAGCGCATGGGACGTCTCCTTCACCTTCACATCTCGTTTGAGAAGGGACTCCACGAGATCTCCCAACGTCGCCATGACGGATGACCCAACCCCCAGGATGATCACATCGACAGTCGAGAGATAGCTCGCGAACGTGAACTTGGCACAGACCGCAACAAAAAGCGAGACGACGAGACCTCCGATGGCGCCTTCCACCGACTTGTTCGGGCTGACCCTGGGTAAGAGCTTCCGTTTCCCGAAGGCGTGACCGAAGAAATATCCGCCCGTGTCGCTGCCCCACGCGAGCGCGAACGCGAGGATCACGAACCAGCCTCCAGTGTCGCCCCAAGGAGCCGTTTCGCCGAGCCTTCTGAGGAGAATAATGTGGCTCCCGAGCCAAGCCACATAGAAGATGCCGAGAATCGTAGTGGAGATGTGAAAGACAGCCAACTCGTTGTCTCGACGCGTAAGTTCCATCACCATGACACCGATAAGGACGAGCGTGATGAAGAGGCTTGAGAAGAGTCCCCCCTGGAAATACACATACCAGGAAACACCGAGGCCGGCCGCCACACCCAGCTTCTTGTAGGGCTCGATGCCTTTGGCCTCCATCATCCTGTAGAACTCGAAGAGCCCCACACCGATGATGAGATTCATGGCGAGGAGGAAGCCGATGCCTCCAACAAGCGAGAACACGATCGCGACGGGAACACCGACCGCAGCGGTCATGAGTCGTCTGGCAAGTTGCTTCTTCTCGATTGCCATGTGGCCTAGGCTCCCACTCCGCCAAAACGCCGCTGTCGCGCCTGGTAATCCACTATCGCCTCGAACAGATGCCGCCGTCTGAAGTCCGGCCAGAGGACGTCAGTCATGTAGAACTCGGTGTAGGCAATCTGCCACAGAAGGAAGTTGCTTACTCGCATCTCACCGCTCGTTCGTATGAGGAGATCCGGATCCGGAAGATCCGGACAGTACAGATTCTGTTGGAAGGTATCGTCATCAATGTCGGACGGATTGAGCGTCCCGAGCTTGACATCGCGGGCGATCGAGCGCACGGCGTCCATGATCTCAGCCCGCCCTCCATAGGAGAGCGCGAGGTTGAGCCTGAGACCCGTGTTCCCGGACAGTCTCGCCATGCACCTCTCGAGTCTGCTTCTGACGTACTTGGGAAGCAGATCGATCCGGCCGATCGCCTGCAGTGTGATGCCGTTCTCATCCATCTCCTCGACCTGCTCCTTGAGGGTCTGATCCAGGAGGTGCATGAGAGCGGAGACTTCCTTGCGGGGGCGTGTCCAGTTCTCCATGGAGAACGTGTAGAGGGTCAGCTCATCCAGCCCGAGTTCGGCCGCGGCCGTGACAACATCTCTGACGGACTCGCGTGCCGCGGCATGCCCGGCTATCCGGGGCAGTCGGCGACACTTGGCCCACCGTCCGTTGCCGTCCATGATAATCGCAACGTGGCTCGGCAGGCGCTCAATATCAACGCCCGCGCGTGCCGGGGCGTTCTTGTGATTGCGTCCTGCCATGGTCTCTCCCGTGGCTCGCAGACGAAGGCGGCCGAATCGCATCGGCCGCCCTCGCTGCTTTCCGTGACTCGTTGCGGCCCTTAGCCCTGCTCGATCGCGTCGAACGGGCACTCGTCAACGCACAGAGCGCAGTCGGTGCACAGGTTCGGATCGATCACGTACTTGTCGGGCCCTTCCGAAATCGCCTCGACAGGACACGCACTCACGCACGCGCCACAGGAGGTGCATGTGTCGGTGATCACGTATGCCATTCAAAACCTCCAGTTGAAAATCCAACTCCCTGAACCCGGCTACAAGGGCTAGACCCTCATGAGCTCCGTCTCCTTGGCACTCAGCACAGTGTCTACTTCCTTGATGTGCTTGTCCGTCATGTCCTGAATCGTGTGGTCGTGCGCCCGGTGGAAATCATCCTCCGAGATCTCGCCGGCGGTCTTCAGCTTCTTGAGAGACTCGTTTGCGTCTCTGCGAACGTTCCTTACAGACACGCGCCCCTCTTCGGCCAGCTTGTGAACGAACCGGACCATCTCCTTCCGGCGCTCCTCCGTGAGTGCTGGAATCGGGACTCTGATGATGTTGCCGTCGTTCGATGGGTTCAGACCAAGATCCGCCTTGAGAATGGACTTCTCGATGTCACCAATGATGCCCTTCTCCCACGGCTGCACGATCAGGAGTCGCGCCTCCGGCACGCTGATGTTGGCGACCTGTCTGAGTGGAACGGTGTTGCCGTAGTACTCGACCTTCACGCCGTCAAGAAGTGAGACCGTGGCTTTCCCGGTGCGTATCTTCGCGAGTTCACGCTTCACCGCTTCCACGGACTTCGCCATTTTCTCTCCAGTACGGGCGAAGAGTTCTTCCATCACCTAGTCCTCCTTCACAACGGTTCCAACCGATTCACCGTCAACTGCCCGCCTGATGTTTCCTTCGACCCAGAGATCGAACACGACGATCGGCAGCCTCTGATCCCTGCACAGCGAGAAGGCCGTCATGTCCATGACGGCCAGTCTTCTCTCGATCGCCTCTGAATAGGTCAGCTCTGTGTACCGTGTTGCATCCGGATGGGTTGCGGGGTCGGCGTCATACACACCGTCGGTCTTCGTGCCCTTGAGAAGCCCGTCAGCCATGATCTCGGAAGCTCTGAGTGCGGCTGCCGTATCCGTGCTGAAGAATGGGTTCCCCGTCCCTCCGGCGAACATCACAATGCCGCCCTGGGAAAGGTACGCCTTCGCCCTGGCTATATCAACCGGTTCCGCCAGGGTGCCACACGGTACGGCGCTCATGACGTGCGCCGCAAGCCCCTGTTCCTCAAGTGCGACTCGGAGCGCCAGCGCGTTGATGATGGTCGCGAGCATCCCCATGTGGTCGGCCGTCACGCGGTCAGCGCCGTCGCGAGCAACCGAACCCCCGCGGAGGATGTTCCCTCCACCTATCACGACACCGAGTTCCGCTCCGGCTTCGTGGGCCTTGCCTATCTCACCCGCGAGCCATGCGGCCGCCTCAAGCGAGAGGGGTCGATGCCCCTCACCCTTCAGGGACTCTCCACTGACCTTGACGACAACTCGTTCAAACGCAGGCATTCGGCTCCTTACCTACCTTTGAGTCTACTCACCGAGATTCATGCGGACGAACCGTCGGATGCGAATGTTCTCGCCGAGAATGGCAATCGTCTGGTTAAGAAGATCCGCGACCGTGATGTCGCCATCTTTGACAAACGCCTGATCGAGCAGACAGACTTCCGAGTAATACTTCTCGACTCGTCCGTCCACGATCTTGTCCACGATGTTCTCCGGCTTGCCCGAAGCTATCGCCTGCTCGCGGTAGATCGCCTTCTCTCTGGTGAGATTCTCTTCAGAGAGTTCCTCGCGCGAAACAACGAGAGGACTCTGCGCCGCGATGTGCATGGCAACGTCCTTCGTGAAATCCTGGAACTTGTCGGTCCTCGCCACGAAGTCCGTCTCGCAGTTCACCTCGACAAGCACGGCCAGCTTCGCGCCGGAATGCACGTATGATGCGACAACTCCCTCGCCGGTGGCCCTGCCGGCCCGCTTCGCGGCCTTCAGAATGCCACTCTTGCGAAGATAGTCGCTCGCCTCCTCCACGTTGCCACTGGTCTCCTTGAGCGCTTTCTTGCAGTCCATTAGACCGGCGCCGGTCTTCTGTCTGAGCTCCTTCACCAGGGCTGCAGTTATCTCCATCTTGTTCTCCAACTCTGTGAATCCACATGGATGACTGATACGCTTAGGTACTATGCCTATTGCGGCTTGACCTCCGACGCCACCTCAGCCGCCGGCTTTGCTTCGGCTACCGGCTTCTCCTCGGCTGCAGGCTTCTCACTCTGGGGCGCCTTGCTCGAATCGGGCACTACATCGTCCTTGCCCTCGGACTGATGAGCCTTGGCTTCCAGTACGCAGTCGGCCACGAACGCCGAGAAGAGCCTGATCGACCGAATCGCGTCATCGTTGCCGGGAATCGGATAGACGATCGGATCCGGATTCGCGTTCGTGTCAACGATCCCTACGATCGGTATGCGGAGCTTGCCGGCCTCGCACACTGCGATCTCTTCCCTCTTGGTGTCGAGGATGAACACCAGACCGGGAGGCTTCTTCATATCGCGAATGCCGTCGAGCACGTTCAGGAGCTTCGCCTTCGCCCTGTCGTGCTTGAGTCTCTCGCGCTTGGAGATGAGTTCGTACGTTCCGTCCTCGGCCATCTTCTCGATGTCCTCGAGCTTCTTGATGCTCTTGCGGACGGTCTGGAGGTTGGTCAGCGTGCCACCGAGCCAACGCTCGGTCATGTGGAGCATGCCGCACCTCTCGGCTTCCTCCTTCACGATCTGGTGGCCCTGCCTCTTCGTGCAGACAAACAGGACCTTGCCGCCACCACGAACCGTCTCGAAGATCGCGGTCTCCGCTTTCTTCATGGCTGCGACTGTCTTTGCGAGATCGATGATGTGAATCCCATTCCGCCTCATGAAGATGAAAGGCTTCATCTTGGGATTCCAGCGGCGGGTCTGGTGACCGAAGTGGACACCGGCCTCCAGCAGAGTACGGACATCTGGTGATGCCATTGTTCTTCACTCCCTTCAACTGCGTGGTTGCATCTTCCGCGGCCATCATCCCGCGGCAGACCGTGGCTGATGAATCCGCCACGGACCCCTGCAACGGTCCGACCGCGTGCTGGATTTACTCCGGCGCCTCCCGATCACCACGAGGAGATCGAGACGTCCGCGCACGGAGCATGTGCTACTCTACCTCTTCGAGAACTGGAACTTCTTCCTGGCGCCTGGCTGACCGGGCTTCTTCCGTTCCTTCATCCTCGAATCTCTCGTCAGCAGCCCCTCTTGCTTCAGAGGCTTCCTGTAGCTCTCGTCGATCTTCACCAGCGCCCTGGCAATACCGAGTCGCACCGCACCCGCTTGCCCGGCCACTCCGCCGCCTCTGACGTTCGCACTGATGTCGTAGCGGTCGCTGGTAGAGGTCACTTCGAGAGGCCGCAGGACATCGCCGACCAGAGTCTTTCTCGGGAAGAACTCGTTGATCTCCCGCCCGTTCACGACTCTGACTCCTGTGCCCGGAATCAGTCGCACTCTCGCGACCGCTTCCTTGCGCCTTCCAACGGCATGGAAGGAACTCGCCATCAGACTTCTCCTTTCAAGCAATCATCGCCGCGCGTCGCCCAAGCATCGCCATGAGCGACACGATGCGGCGCGATGCACCACTAGATTTCCAGAACCTCAGGCTGCTGTGCCTCGTGCGGATGCTCCGGGCCGGCGTAGACGCGAAGCTTCTTGAGCATGGCGCGTCCGAGCTTGTTCTTCGGAAGCATGCCCTTGATAGCGTGCCGCACGACGTCCTCCGGTCGGATCTCCATGAGCTTCTTCATCGTGACATACCTTGCGCCGCCGGGGTGGCCGCTATGAGTGAAGTAGGTCTTCGACTCAAGCTTGTTCCCCGTGACCACGACCTTCGACGCGTTCACGACGACGACGAAGTCGCCCGTGTCCAGATGCGTCGAGAAGTTCACCTTGCCCTTACCGCGAAGGACGGAAGCGACCACGGTGGAGAGCCTGCCGAGAATCTTCCCGTCGGCATCCACTACGTAGTGCTTCCTCTCGATCTCCGAGATCTTCGTTACATGTGTCGACATCCAGCTAGTCCTCCGAATTGCTTTCATCAATTGTCACGCGCCCGTGGACACAGGCAAACCTCTCCGCCTATCCGCATTTCGAGGCGAGCCGAATACTCCTCTACGAATCCGCTGGTCGATGTTGTCGGGAACATCGTCCGGCGATTCGGACGCCACGACCGGACTCCACGGTACGAACCCTGAATAATAGCAATGTGCTGGAGCGCTGTCAAGCGCCAGATGGGCTGTTTTTCGAGAGAAGCGAGGGACCGTAGGGGGGTCGAAAGACCCCGACATCAGTGATTATGGCGGTCACAAGCTCAGCCGGCGTCACATCGAAGGCAGGGTTAAACACCTCGACACCCTCTGGGGCCACCCGAAAGCCCCCTATAGTGGTGATCTCATCGGAGGATCGCTCCTCGATCGGGATGGTGGTCCCGTCCGGGAGCGCCGGGTCGAGAGTCGAGTAGGGCGCCGCAACGTAGAACGGGATCCCGTGCCGGTGCGCTGCCAGAGCCAGAGGAAAAGTGCCGATCTTATTGGCCACGTCGCCGTTTCGGGCAATCCTGTCGGCGCCGACGATGACCGCATTCACCCAGCCCCGAGCCATCGCCGATGCGGCGGCGCTGTCGCAGAGCAGAGTCACATCGATCCCGTGCTGCTTGAGCTCCCAGGTTGTCAGCCTCGCCCCCTGCAACAGCGGCCTGGTCTCGTCTGCATAGACGTGTATGCGCTTGCCCTCCTCCACGGCCGTGTAGATGATGGCCAGAGCCGTGCCGTACTCCGCTGTCGCAAGCCCACCGGCATTGCAGTGCGTCAGAACGCTGTCGCCGTCTGAGAGAAGGGTTGCTCCATGCCGTCCGATACTGTGGGACAGCTCTATGTCCTCTTCGTAGATACTGAGCGCCTCGTCGATCAGGCGGCGGGCAAGCTCGCCCGTGTCGCGAATCGATTCGTCATCTGCAACACGGAGACTTCGCTCTATCGCCCAGCGCAGGTTGACGGCCGTCGGCCGCGTCGCGATGAGAAGCTCGGCGGCGGACCGAACATCGTTGCGGAGTTCATCCAGGGAACCGGCCTCGCTCCCCGTGGCAGCGAGCGCCACACCCATGGCTCCGGCAACGCCTATGGCAGGAGCGCCACGGACCTCCAGGCGTCTGATGCTCTCGGCCAGTTGCCTGTGGTCGGTCACGTCCTTGAACACGAGCTCCCCGGGCAGACGCGTCTGATCGACCAGCCGCACGGCATCATCCGTCCACTCGATGGTCTTGATGTGTTCGTTCCTGCTCATCTCTCCCCCAACCTGCTCGGAAACCCGCTCTAGTCGGTGGAAGTAAGGCGACTGAGCACATCACACAGGAGCGCCACGGGCAGCCCCACGACGTTGTAGAAACAGCCGCTCACCTCTTCCACGATCGCCGCACCACAGTCCTGGATTGCGTAGGAGCCGGCCTTGTCGAGCGGCTCGCCGCCTTCTACGTACGACTCGATGTCCTCGTCTGATAGCATGCGAACCAACACCTCAGTAGACTCCACGCCAACGGCGCCGGCGCCATCGGAACAGCGCAGGACCGCGACACCGGTCAGGACTTCGTGCCGGCGGCCGCGAAGTGTCTTCAGCATCTCAACGGCTTCCCTGGCGTCGGCCGGCTTCCCAAGGATCTTCTCGTCCAGAAGCACGATGGTGTCGGCCGCGATAACGGTTCCCTTCTCATAACGTCCGGCCACCGTTGCGGCCTTGAGCCAGGCGAGACGCTTCACATGCTCATCAGGCGCCTCTCCATCCTCCACTGACTCGTCGACGTCGGGAACATCGACGATGAACTCGAGATCGAGCCCATCGAGGATGCGCCGGCGCCGTGGGGAACTCGAGCCTAGCACGAGCGGCTCCTCACTCACGAGCCGTCTCACGAGTTCACACGCCACCGCCACCTCCCCTGCTCCTGTGTCTGTCGGAGCTGTCTATCACAATGGTCACGGGACCATCGTTTGTCAGCTCGACGGCCATTCGCGCACCGAAGCGCCCCGTGGACACGGCGAGTCCATCGCTTCGCAGCAGCGCGGCAAACCGCTCATAGAGCTCCTCGCCCTCCTGGGGTCGTGCCGCCCTTGTGAAGCTGGGCCGGCGCCCCTTCCTGCAATCGGCAAGAAGGGTGAACTGCGAGATGAGCAGCACGCTGCCGGACGTTTCCAGAACGGAGCGGTTCATCCGCCCCTCGTCGTCCTCGAAGATCCTGAGCTGGGCGCACTTGGATGCGAGCCAGCGACCGTCCTCCTCGGTGTCGCCATCCTGGACGCCGAGCAGCACGACCAGGCCGCCCTCTATTTCGCCGACCGTCTCACCACCGACGGAAACGCGCGCGCGTGACACCCTTTGCAGAACCGCTCTCAGAGCTGCCTCCCGGAGTTCAAGCCTGGGCTCCTACCGTTCACGGACCGATCGGCTGCGCTCGACGCTCTTGACTCCCTTGAGCGCATGGATCGCCTTCATGAGCTTCCTCAGTCTGTGGAGATTGCCTATGTCGACGCGGAACCTCACGGTGACAAGCCCGCTCTCTGTCGTCATGCTTGCCGCGGAGACCTCCACATGTTCCTCGGAGATGATGCTCGATACATCAGCGAGGAAACTGCGTCTGAGATCCCCCTTCACGATGAAGGCGGCGGGGAACGTCTGGCCCTCCGCGACATCCCATTCGACAGGCATCCTGTGTTCCTTGTCGATGGTGGGACCGAACGTGTTGGGACAGCCAACGCGATGCACCGAGATTCCTCGTCCTCTCGTGATAATGCCGACGATCTGATCTCCGGGGACCGGCTGGCAACACTTTGCGAAGTGGATCATGATCTCGCCGATGCCCTCAATCCTGACTCCTGTGTCGTGACGACGTGTACGCCGCGTCAGACGCTCGACCAGGCCTCGGCCGAGCTGCGGCTTCGGATTGAGCTTTCTGGCGAGTTCCCCGGCACTGACATCACCGCGACCGACAGCTGCCGTGAAGTCCTCCACGCTGTCGTATCCGAGACCCTGCGAGATGTCATCAAGAGCGACGTCCTTCCTTCCGGATCCCAGCTTCTTGAGTTCGCGATCGACGATCCTACGGCCAAGAACGATGCTCTCCCTGTCCGCCTGCGCCCTCAGATGGTGTCGGATCTTGCTGCGTGCCCGGGAGGTTGCCACAAAGCCCAGCCAGTCGCGGCTGGGGTGGGCCGAATCGGATGTGACGATCCCAACCGCGTCCCCGGTCCTGAGGTTGGACTTGAGCGAGACGAGCCGCCCGCTGATCCTTGCTCCGGCGCAGTGGCTGCCCACATCAGTATGAATGGTAT
>DAOVNE010000105.1 GCA_030630395.1 Candidatus Eiseniibacteriota bacterium | reverse complement strand
GCAGCATTCTGAGCGGTGACACACTGGGCGCCGCGGTGCGCTCTGCGCGCGAACGGTCTTTCAGATTCCACGCCTTCTCCTGGGCAAACTACATCCTCTACGGTGACCCAACCACGAGACTCATCGACTAGAAGCGAATGACGCCGCGAAGAACCACGGGCCAAGGGGCGTCAGAAGTGTGTGACGAGGAAACACAATTGCGTTCACCCAAGGACCGTGACAACGAGAGCATGGAGCTGATCGCGCGCTTGAAGGCGGGCGACCCTGAGGCGTGGAAGGAGTTCGTCGAGCGCTACCGCCGGCTTCTCTATAGCGCCATCAACAGGGTGAACGGGCGCTACGGGGCCGGATGGGACGAGGCCGTCATGGAGGACCTGTTCGCGGATGTGCTCTTCAAGCTCCTGCGCCGCGACGCAGCCGCGCTGACATCGTGGCAGGGGCGTTGTCGTCTGGAGACCTGGATCTACAGAATCGCGCGGAACGTATGTATTGACGAACTCCGGAAGACGGCGCGCAGGGGGGAAGTGCAGGAGTCCGATGACGATCGACGGGCACAGGCGGCCGACCGGGATGGCGGGAGTTCCCCTCGGGACCGGATGGATCTGAGACTGTCGCTCGAGCAGGCCATCGATCAGGTTCTGACGGCGCGGGAAGCACTGGCCGTTCATCTCATCTACTTCGAGGGCTACACGTACAGAGAGGTAGGCGAGCGACTTGCGATGACGGTAGGAGCAGTCAGTGGCATGGTCTACAGAGCGCTTGAGAAGATGAGAGAGCACGGGGGAGTCGCAGAGCACTGGAACACCGGGTAGAGGAAGAGGAATCATGAGATGCCCACCACACGAACGGCTTCTTGCCCATATCGAGGGTCTTGAGTCTGACGCGGAGCGCACCGAACTCAAGGGTCACCTTCAGGATTGCCGGAGCTGCAGAGATGAACTGGCGATCCTTGTGGCAGTCACGCACGTTCTCAGAGACGCCTCAGGAGTGGCAGCGCCGGGCAGGGCTTGTGGCGAATCAGACGAACTCCTTGCCTATGCCGATGGGCGGCTCGATTCCCTGAGAGCCACAGAGTTTGAAAAGCACCTCGTTCACTGCGGCAGTTGTCTAGCTGAGTTGGCAGATATCTGGGCGATGAGAGAGTCCGACGAATGCGATCCTTTACCTGAGACTGTCGCGCGCGTCATGAGGCGTCTCACGGAGGAGCGGCGGACGCTCCTCGTGAGGATCTCGGAGAAGACCCTGACGGCTGCGAGGACGGTGGCAGCCTCGTTGGAGACGCTTGCGGGCTGGAGCGTTGTTCCTGATCTGCCCGCGGCGGCTGCAGCACGATCGCGTCGCAGCATCGTACACGTGCTTTGGCGAGAGGCTCCTGACATCACAGTCGAGTATCTGCTTGAGTGGTCTGCAGGCTCCGCGGAGCTGACCGGTCGCATTGAGAGCGAAGAGGGGAGAGCGCAGGCGATATCAGTGGCTCTCTCGAACGACGAGGGCGCCCGTGGACCGGAATCACCAGATGCGGCCGGGCGATTCGGGCCGTGGAGGCTCGCTCCCGGACAGAACAAGATCTTCCTGTCAGGGGCGCCGATAGCGGGTGGACGATCACATCACGGCATTGCGGTGGATGCAGTTTGCGACTGAGGTTCTGAACGAGATGGAAATACGACACGCGGGGCGGCTTTCGAGACGCCCCGCGCGGTCGTATGTAGCGGGGGGCTTCTGCCAAACCATGCTGGAAGTACGCTATTCATGGTGTTTGGACGAACACCACTCAATCGGCTGAGCGTGGCACACCACTTGCACTTATGGAGCTGGATCGGTGCTCCTGCGGGGCCAATCCTGGGTCCGGATGGGCACACGACCACCTCGTACGATATGCGGGCACATGCTATGCGCTCGCTTGCGGCTATCCCTTGGGGGAGGAACCAGGGCTTGAGATCTTCGGCAGACAGCGCGGTGATGACGGACCTCGAGAACGGCAGTCGCGCGCCGCGGTGGGCAAGCATGTCGATAGCCATGGCCTGGCTGGTGGCCGGGTCGGCCGCTGTCTTCGTAGTGCTTGTCGGCCTCCGGATGGACTGGATCGCCTGGGGAGGGGTCGGCATCATGAGCGCGATAGCTCTGGCTGCCGGACTCTTTGAGTTCCCCGTGGCGAGGCGTCACTACGTCTCCTTTGGCACGGCAGTCTACGCGGCGACTCTCGCTCTCTTCGGAGTTGCCGTGGCGGCCTGGGTTGTCACGATCTCGGGACTGATCCTGGCTGCGCTTGTCCACAGAGGCGAGACGTTGTACTCACTCCGCGACGTCGCAACTCGTGTACTGGGCATCATCGCCGCCGGCGCCTGCTACTTCGCCATCGGTGGAAAGATGCCACTCACAGGACTGGGGTTGGGAGACGTCGCCAGGTTTGCTGCGATGTTCGTGATGTTCGGGGCCGTGACAACCGTGCTTCGCATGCTCACGGGAGACCATCGAAACGAGCCAATCGGGGAGTACATCCAGTGGCTCAGGACGCGCGGCGTTGTTGCTGAGCTGGCGATGCTCCCGCTCTCGATGCTCATGGTTGCGTCGTACATTCCAGGAGAGCCGGCCACGTTCCCGCTCCTCGCCACCGTGTTGATAGTGGTTGGCGCGGCGGGGAAGGGGCTATGGGAGACGGGACAAGGCCTTGCGACACGCGTCGAGCAGCTCAATCTGCTGAACGACCTGGGGCAAGCCGCCTCCTCGACGCTTCACGTCGATGAACTCATGTCCCTGACGCACAGACTTCTGCGGGAGCGGCTGGAGGTGGATGCGGTCTGCCTGACGCTCCTCGACGAGCTGAGCGAGAGCAAGGAGAACTGCACCTGCATGGCCGATGGAGAGAAGACTCAGGCGTCACAGTTGAGACTTGAGCGATCTCTTGTCAGGCGAGTCGTTGACGCAGGCGGTGTGATTCAGATAGACGATCTTGCGCAGGAGATCGACAGGTATGGCAAGGGAGTCGAGGAGGACGGAGACGGAGCGCAGGAATCCGTTCCGATGAGAAGCTGGCTGGGGCTCCCATTGCTGATCGGGGAGCGACAGATAGGCGTTCTCTCTCTCCAGAGCCGCAGAGCTGGGAGTCTTGGAGGTGAGCAGCTGCGGTTCTTCGAAACAGTCGCATCGCGGCTTGCGCGGATAATCGAGAACATACGCCTCCAGGAGCGACTGGAGGAGTCACGGACGGTCGTTGAGGAGTGGAACTCCCGACTGGAGGAAGAGGTCCAGTCCCGAACCGCGAAGCTGCGAGCCACGGAGGCGGAGCTGGCAGCGTTGAATCGTGACCTCGAAAGGCGAGTAGAAAAGCGGACTGGTGATCTTAAGGACATGCAGGCGAACGTCGTCCGCTCCGGCAGGCTGGCTGCAGTAGGTGAACTTGCCGCTGGAGTTGCCCACGAGCTCAACAATCCACTCGGTGGAATCCTCGGGTTCGCACAATTCAATCTGGAGAAGCTCTCGGACGCAGGACCAGAGGGGCTTAGACAGGACGAAGTGAGTGGATTCATCGGGCACCTTTCTCAGATCGAGCGCGAGGCCAAGCGGTGCAGCGGTATCGTGTCGAACCTCGTGGCGTTCTCAGAGCCGTCGGGCTCAGTCCGGAGCACAGTTGATATCAACGAGATCATCAGCGCGACCGTCGAGATGATGACTGAGCAGTTTCGGATGAGAGGTCTTGCGATTGAAGTGGATCTCGCCGATTCGCTTCCCGGAGTGCACGGAAGCGCAGCGGAACTCAAACAGGTGTTCATGAACATCGCTCTGAATGCGCGGGATGCGATGGAGACGGGTGGTCACCTCTCCGTGTCATCCAGGGTGATTGGTGCACAAACGGAGAGACCCGAGGTCGCGGTGCGCTTCTCAGACCAGGGATGCGGCATCGGGGAGGACGATCTGGATCGCGTCTTCGAACCGTTCTTCACGAAACGCGAAGTCGGTCGTGGCATGGGGCTTGGGTTGTCGGTCAGCTACGGCATTGTATCTGAGCACGGTGGAGAGGTAGAGGTTGAGAGCACTCTTGGCGAGGGTTCCGCATTTGTCGTGCATCTGCCGGTCATCATGACGGGGTTGGATTCGACGCGGGATGACGAAGGGGATAGGTGTCCGGTTGACCATGCCTGATCACATGAATGAAGAGACAGTGAGGAATGAGGGCCGGGAGCCGGAGGATACGGCGTCGGCGAGCCGCGCAATCAAGCTCCTGATTGTAGACGATGAGGAGATAATGCGGACCTTCCTCAACGAGGTGCTGCGCGAGGAGGGCTACGAGATTGAGCTGGCGGCGTCCGGACGCGAGGCCGTCGACATTCTCACTGCCTCCCCCTTTGACATCGTGTTGACGGACATCGTGATGCCTGAACTTGATGGGCTAGGAGTCGTCGCTGCTACGAAAGAACTGCCTTACGAAGTCGATGTGATAGTCATGACCGGGTATGCGTCGATGGAGACAGCGGTCGAATCGATGAAGCTCGGGGCGGTTGACTACATCACGAAGCCGTTCAACATCGATCAGATACGCATCATCGTGGCAAACCGGGTGAAGGAGCGCAGTCTCAGACGACAGGCTGCCGAAGGTGAGTTCTACAAGGAACTGTCGCGCAGGGATGGGCTGACCGATCTCTACAACCACAGGTTCTTCCATCAGATTCTGGAGACCGAGGTCAGTCGCGCCGACCGTTACGAGCGCAGCGTCAATCTTCTCATGATCGACATCGACAACTTCAAGCGCTTCAACGATACCCACGGTCACCCGGCGGGTGACAAGGCCTTGAAGCAGATGGGGCACACGCTGCAGCAAGCATCGCGGAACTGCGACTACGTGGCCAGGTACGGCGGGGAGGAGTTCGCCATAATCGTGCCGGAAGTGAGCACTGAGGCAGCCCTGCGGATGGCTGAGCGGATATGCACCGTGGTCGATGAGATGGAGTTCGACGGCGAGGAAGTGATGCCCATGGGACGGCTCACGATCAGCATCGGTGTGGCCACGTTCCCGGCGCACGCATCATCGAAGGGGAAGCTCATCGAGGCTGCGGATCGCGCCCTCTACAAGGCTAAGGCTGCCGGAAGGAACTGCGTGGTGCTGCACGAAGGCGAGACCGTCAACTAGCCTCTTGCCGTGCGTCTACAATCCGAATCAGGAACAGTCTCTCCACGAATGCCCCGCCTCAGGAGCGGGGCCTTCTGTTGTTCAGTCCGGCCACGGTTGACATGGCAGTGGGCTGCTGCTACGTTGTTCGCTGGCCAGCGAGCAGATGGGGGTGATGGAGTTGGAAGTCAGGGTGAACGCACGGCACGAGGCGGACCGACAGTGGATGGAGGCCGCTCTCAAGGAGGCGGAACTCGCGCTCGAGGAGCGGGAGGTGCCGGTGGGCGCCGTTGTCGTGCTTGGGGACAGGATCATCGGTCGTGGACACAACCAGGTTGAGGGGCTCAGGGATCCGACAGCGCACGCTGAGATCATCGCCATTGGAGCCGCCGCCCGCTCACTGGGGGTACCGCGCTTGACTGGGGCCAGCATCTATACTACGATGGAGCCTTGTCCTATGTGCGCGGGTGCGATTGTGCATGCCCGCCTCAGTCGCCTTGTCTTCGGATGTGCCGACGAGAAGGGTGGCTACTGTGGATCTCTGGGGAACATCCCGGATGATCCGCGTCTGAATCACCGCGTGGCGATCACCTCGGGAGTCATGAAGAGCGAGTGTGGAGCGCTGCTCACGGATTTCTTCGCGAATCTACGTGCGGGGAACAGGTGAGATCGGCAGACGCCTGCGGTACACGGTGGGGTGACGGAGCTGGTCGATCGTGACGGTCTC
>DAOVNE010000335.1 GCA_030630395.1 Candidatus Eiseniibacteriota bacterium | reverse complement strand
TTCTGGATTACGCGGTCCTGCTCAAGAGGGGGACCGGACCGCGGCATCTCATCTCTGTTCTGCTTCATTTCTGACGTTAAGAAGCCCGCGCTCGTTTGGGCTTGACACGGCGGACGGATAACGTTGTATCCTGTTGCGAAGTGGTCTCTTCCGAGGGGCCGTTGCCCAATACAAGATCTGGAGGTGCTATGCAGAGAGCGACCCCGATCCGATCGGGCTGGCTGGTTCTTGCCATTCTCGCGGGGCTTGCCCAGGCGGCCATGGCAGGGCTGATCACTGATGCTGGGGCCATACCGAGCCCCTTCTCGCCAAATGCGGATGGAATCAGCGACTCCACGGCGGTCTTCTACACGCTTTCAGACACGGCTGCAGTCGTGGTCTCCGTGGCAGATTCTACTCACTCGGAGATCCTCATGCTCTGGTCGGGGTGGGAGGGACCAGGGGAGCATCGGCACTGGTGGGACGGTGATGACCAGAGGACGGTAGTCCCCGACGGTGGCTACTACTTCCAGATTCAGGCCATCCCTCAGTCCGGAGGACCCGAGGATCTGGAGATTCCGGTCGAGGTCGATACGGAGGCGCCCATCATTTGGGATGTGAGCGCGGTTCCCAATCGCTTCACTCCCGATGGTGATGGAGTCGCCGACAGCGTTGCCGTCTCATTCAAAGTGGACTACACGGGTGGAGGGGGACAGGTCTCAGTCCTCGTGCTCGATCTGGATGACGAGGAGGTGGAACAGCTCTTCTCATCCGCGGGTGCGGAGTCGGTACTCGTCCACTGGGACGGCATCTCGAGCGACGGCACCGATTCGCCCGACGGGCTCTACTCAGTGGACATCGAAGCTCGCGATCCGGCCGGCAATGTGTCGTGGACCGAGATCCTGGTCGACCTGGACCTGTACGCTCCATATCTAGACGTTGTCTATCCGGACAGCGGCATGAGCGTGTTCAGAGTCAATGACACGCTCGCGATTGTGAACGGCTGGGCGTACGACCGCGCGGGTGTCACGAGCGTGGAACTCTCGCTCGACCAGGTGGACTGGGTCGAGATCTCATTCTCGGGTCCGGACACTGTCTGGTGGGAGCACACACTCACGTGCACAGACTGCGTTCCCGACTCAAGCGACGGGGCTCTCTCGGTCTATGTCCGCGGGCATGACGGTGCCGATACGGCCGGCGGCGAGGGGCACGTCAATGGCAGCGGAACCACTCAGCCCATTCTCTCCTTCGTCGTCGCGTTTGACGTTGCTGGCCCCTCTCACGAAGGGAGCACGATTCAGGACGACGACAACATCTACTACCCCGGTCAGACGATCACGATATGGAGCCAGTGGGACGACGGCGGTTACGATGTGACGGCCGATTTCGGCGCACTGGACAGTAACTTCAATCCCGACGACGTCCAGGTCTCCGACTCGGGCACAGGCAAGTACACCGTGAGCTACACGATCTCTTCGGACGCGATCACCCCGGTCTCGTCGGCGCGCGTGAGAATCGAGGCGGTTGACTACTTCGAGCGCTCTCTCGCCGATTCCTCAGTGATCGTGGTCTTGCTCCCCGGTTCCGGCGAGCCATCGGAGCTGTCGCTCAACTGCAACTTCTTCAATCCGGCGGAAGGCGAAGTGCTGGAAGTGGATCTTGGATCCTATACCGGGCAGATCACCATTGAGATTTTCAACATGACCGGCACGCTGGTAAGGAGACTGGAAGCTGAGGACGCGGAGAGCCTGACGTGGAACGGTTACAGTGACAGTGACCAATTGGTCGCTAGCGGAGTCTACTTCCTTAGAATAATCACGGACGAGGGCAACGCTGTCCGCAAGGTAGCCATTGTCAAGTAGAGGAACCTGGGAGGTCTGAGCATGGTATCGAAGCGGTTCGTGGTTTTCGCTGCGCTGTTTCTTGTGGTAGCCCCGTCTCTCGAGTGCTTGTCACAGGGGACGTCAGGGGCGCAGTTCCTCGGGATAGGCATGGGTGCACGATCTGTGGGTATGGGTGGAGCGTATGTCTCCCTTGCCGACGATGGTTCCGCGCTCTATTGGAACCCGGCAGGGCTTTCGCAGACTACCGGGATGAGGCTCGACGTGTCTCACGTTTCGTGGCTGGATGATGCTTCATACCAGTACGCATCGTTTGCCACACCGCTGGGTTCGAATGCGTCGGTGGGGCTTGCGCTCGAGCAGGGGTCTCTGTCGTGGGACAACACCGGTGACGGGACTTTCGAGGCCGGCGATTTCTCCGGCGTCGTCGGCTACGGACGCCGTCTTCGCCCGAACCTGGGAGTGGGCGGGAGTCTGAAGTACCTCTCGAGTTCGCTCGGGGACGCAGGCGCGTCCTCCTATGCCCTTGATGTCGGCGCTGTCTACACGCTGTCGAGATCGGTCAGGGTCGGCGCCGCAGTCAGGAATCTGGGTCCCGGACTGACCTTCGAGGGTGAGAGTGATCCGCTGCCGGCGACGATCACGATCGGCGGCTCGTATCTATGGAGGAACTCCGTCTTCGCGCTCGACTTCGAGAAGGTGAACGATTTGGACGTCACC
>DAOVNE010000106.1 GCA_030630395.1 Candidatus Eiseniibacteriota bacterium | reverse complement strand
TGAGAAGATGAAGGCTGAAGAGTACCTTGACTGCCTCGCGGATGATTTCGAATTCTGGCTGTATCCTGAGGACGTCCACAACGACCCGACACTCCCATGGTCCTGGGACAAGGCCGAGGAGGCGGCTATCGCCGCAGCCATGTTCGGTGAGGGCACTGACATAGACCATATTACGCTGGCACTGACTCAGCACGGCGATGTGGTTGAGGTCCCAGGCCCCACCCCGGAGGATCCGGTCAGCTGGCAGTACGAGTACGAGATGGATCTGTGGGTCTACATCCCCGCGGAGGACTTACAGCTGTGGGCGAACGCCGGTGTACGCTTCCTCTTCTCCGTCGACCCGAATGACCAGGCGACCAACGGCGCGGATCTGTGGGAGATCGCGGTGCAGCACGATATCGCCTTCCGTGAGCGGATTCCCCACGATGGGGAGGGTGACGGGCAGATTTCCCTTGGGCGGCTGAAGGCGCGGTACCGGGACTAGCAATCCAAAACCAGATTGGAATTCGGAAGGGGGCGGGAGACCGCCCCCTTTTTCTGTGTCGTATTGACTGCCGGGGCCTCTCCCCATAGAATCCGCGTGGAGGGAGGTTCCCGATCGTGGCTAGGCAATCCAAGAAGGCGAGACTTGAGAAAAGAGCGCGCGCCATGTCGCGCGTCCGCCGGTGGCTTCTGGTTATTGCGATGGTGATCATCGCTCTCTTCGTGATCGCAGAGCTCGGCTCGAGTGGCAAGCTTGCACAACTCGCATCCCACATCTTCAGTGGCGGAGATAGTTCGCGCCAGGCGGAGCGGGTGAATGATGCGATAGATGGGGCATTGGTCGCCCTGGAAATCGAGCGGCTCGATAGCGTGCGTGAGGAGAAGAGCGAGGACGGAGTCAAGCGAATCACCTGGGAGAAGAGCGGTCGCATTCCCCAGGGTGAGAAGCTGTATCGCTGCAATCTGGAGATCACGAATGCAGTGCGCTCGGCCGGGGGAGAGATACTCCGGGTGCGCGAGAGCAACCCCGACTGGCGCGATCTTCGGACGCTCGATATGCGATTTGGAATCGAGGGCGTCGAGACGCACCACCTCGTTCTGAAGGAGCAGGTTCTCGGGGCAGAGGCGCTTGAGCGCCCGATCGCAGAAGATGGTCCGATGATCGCTATCGTGATCGATGATTTCGGCCACAACATGTCCGCGATGACGCGGGGGTTTCTCGCGCTCGATGACGCCGTGACGATAGCCGTTCTCCCGCACACACCTCACGCCCCGGCCGTTGCCGAGGCTGCGCATGAGGCGGGGAAGGAAGTGCTCGTTCACCTTCCCATGGAGCCCAAGGGCTACCCCGGTGTAGATCCCGGTGACGGCGCCCTTCTGCTTTCGCAGTCGGCATCCGAGATGGGGGAGATGGTCCGAGAGTGCATCTCCGATATCCCTCACGCTGTCGGAGCGAACAACCACATGGGCTCAAGACTTACAGAGGACACCTCCGCGATGAGAAGTGTTATGTACGTTCTCAAGGAGCGGGGGTTCTTCTACGTCGACAGCATGACAACCCCGCTCTCTGTGGCTCGAGCCGAGGCATCGCGTGCCGGGATTCCGACGGCGAGAAGCAGCATGTTCCTTGACAGCACATTGGATGAGACGGGACGCAGAGACGTTGAGGGCAAGCTCAAGGCCCTCGAGGAGCTGGCGAGAAGGAAGGGTGTCGCGATAGGCATCTGCCACCCCAGACAGGAGACCTTGAACGCTCTCAGGCGAATGCTCCCCGGAATGAGGGAGCGTGGATGCCGAATCGTGCCGGTCTCCATGATTGTAGAGTAGCCGGGCGCGTGCTCTTGCCCGGTCGCTCTGTACACGGCGGCCGCACAGCGCGCCACGGTAGCATCGTATACCAATGAGGAGGAGTTCCCATGAGGCTGTCCGTCAATGTCGACCACGTTGCCACTATCAGGCAAGCTCGCATGGCCAGTGAGCCGGATCCCGTCTGGGCGGCCGTCGAGGCGGAACTCGCCGGGGCCTGTGGAATCACGATCCACCTGAGGGGAGATCGGCGACACATTCAGGACCGCGACCTGAGGCTTATGAAGGAGACCGTCGCGGGAGTTCTCAATCTCGAGATGAGCACGTCTGACGAGATGCTCGACATCGCGCGGGACGTGCACCCCCAGATGTGTACGCTCGTTCCTGAGGGTGACGGTGAACTGACAACTCAAGGTGGTCTCGATATCATCTCGGAGGAGGAGAGCGTCAGGAAGGCCGTCGCGACGCTCAAGGAGTCGGGAATCACGGTGAGCATCTTCATCGACCCTGATGTGGTTCAGGTTGGACGTGCAAAGGCCGTCGGCGCCGACATCGTTGAGCTTCATACCGGTATCTACGCTGAAACCGGAGACCCTGTCCGAATAGAGCGCGAACTCGAGAAGGTCCGAGTCGCGGCGATAGCGGCACAGGAAATGGGCATGAGAGCCCACGGCGGGCACGGGCTCACCTATCTGAACATCGCACCGATAGCGGCCATAGAGGAGATCGACGAGCTGAGCATCGGTCATAGCGTCGTCTCGAGGGCTGTTCTGGTCGGAATGGGCGAGGCCACAGCTGAGATGATCTCCCTCATAGAAACGGCCTAGCTTTGGATCCCTGCGCGGGGGCTGACAATCTGTCCATGTATTACCTGCTCAACCATCATTTTCCATTGCCATCGCCCGCATCTCAAGCTATGATATAGAGTTATGTTTTGAACCCGGAAACCACGTACCGCGTCTGGGACCGGAGGGGACGCGTCCGCGGAGGTAGTGAATGACGTCGAACATGCGATGGAGGGTCATCCTCGTTCTGCTCGTTCTTGTTCTGGCAGTGTGGCGGTCATCGTACACGTTCCGCTTTCTGTCCATGGATGAGACTGCGAAGGAACAGATGGCTGCGGAACAGCTCGAGGACCTCAAGGCGAATTCCCTCAGTTTGGGTCTCGACCTTCAGGGCGGAATGCACATTGTGTTGGAGGTGGACAAGGAGGGGCTTCCGGCCGATGAGGCGGTGGACGCGATGGAGCGCGCCGTTGAGGTTATCACGAACCGGATCGATCAGTTTGGTGTGGCCGAGCCATCCATCCAGATCGAAGGCGAGAACAGAATAATCGTTCAGCTGCCCGGTTTGAAGGACGAGCAGAGGGCGAAGCGGCTTATCGGGCGGACAGCACTGCTTGAGTTTATCGCGGTTGCGCCACCGGCCGAGACCGATATCGTTCTCCGATCGATTGACCGTGCGCTGGTCGAGGTCCTCGTCGCAAGCGGCGAGATGTCATTGGAATCCGAGACAGGGCTTCCGCTGACCGAGAGTGAGCAGCTCGAGAAGGAACACCCATTCTCGATCCGCGCTCGCTACCTGCAGCAGCTTCCGTTCTTCCTTGAGAAGGATGTGGCGTGGGCCAAGGAGCAGCTGGAGAGGATCGATCTCGACACGGTGTTGCCTGCCCATCCGACCGATCTGGGCATGCCCCGCTACAGGATAGCCTGGGCACAGGATGTGCGGCATTTCGGCACAGAAGAGGGCTATCTGGCATTCTATGTTCTGGAACGGGAGGCGATCCTGACGGGATCGTCGATAGTCTCGGCGGACGTCAGGCCGGGGCTGGACCAGGACAATCCTAACGCGCCAGGGGTCTCGATGAGACTGTCGAGGTCCGGCGGAAGGACATTTGCCTCGCACACCGGATCGCATATAGGTGAGTACCTGGCGGTGGTTCTGGACGGTTCTGTCTACAAGGCTCCGGTCATCAAGTCCCGGATACCTTCCGGCACGCCGACCTCAATCACAGGTGGCTTCACCGATGAAGAGGCGAAGGATCTCGCGATCATCCTCCGCGCAGGCAAGTTGCCGGCGCCGATGACCGTGATCGAGGAACGGACGGTCGGTCCGTCGCTCGGCAGGGACTCAATCACACTGGGTCTCCGTGCGATGGCGATCGGTTTCCTTCTCGTCGTCATCTTCATGCTTATCTACTACAAGGCGTCCGGCGTTGTTGCCGTGGCTGCTCTTGTGGCCAACATACTGATCGTTATCGGGATCATGGCGACGCTTCCTGTGAATCCGCGCCCGGCGCTTACGCTTCCGGGTCTCGCCGGCCTCATTCTTACGATTGGAATGGCGGTCGATGCGAACGTGCTCATCTTCGAGCGCATTCGGGAGGAGCTGAGAAACCAGAAGACAGTCCGCGCAGCGATTCGCGACGGTTACGAGCGCGCGTTCATGACCATCATGGATGCCAACGTGACAACACTGATCGCGGCGGCCGTGCTGCTCCGATTCGGCAGCGGTCCGGTCAAGGGATTCGGAGTGACGCTTTCACTCGGAATCCTCGCGAGCATGTTCACTGCTATCGTGGCAACGCGGGTGGTGTTCGATCTGATCACTGTGAAGTGGAACGTTAAGAAGCTGAGCATCTAGCGACCCCCCCGGAGCGGGTGAGGACGGCTCCGATACTGGAGGACACAATATGGAGTTTCTTGTCGGCACCAAATTCAACTTCCTCGGGCACCGCAGAGCTGCGTTCTTTCTATCAGCAGCGCTCATCCTCATCGGTGTCGTGTCGGTAGTTGTTCAGGGTGGACTGAAGCTGGGCATCGATTTCGCCGGCGGCGTGCTTCTGCAGGTGAGATTTGAGAACCCCGTGTCGGCGGAGGACATCCGCTCGACGCTTGAGGCTATCGGTGTTGAGGAGGCCGAGATACAGCACTTCGGAGGTGACCGCGAGGCCATCATCCGGATGTCGGCCGACTGGGCGAAACAGCACGATGCGGCTGGAGAGGTCCTGACGGCGCTCAATGAGAGCATGCCCGATAACCCTGCTGAGTTCATGCGCGAGGAGCTGGTCGGCCCCAAGGTTGGGCAGGAGCTTCGCGGCAAGGCCGCGATGGCGATTCTCTATGCCCTGATCGGCATTCTGATCTACATCTCGATCAGGTTTGAGTTCAAGTTCGCCGTCGGTGCGGTCGCTGCGCTCGTTCACGATGTGGCGATTACACTAGGCTTCTTCTCGCTTACTGGTCGCGGGTTGACGCTGCCTGTTATCGCGGCTCTTCTGACGATCGTCGGGTATTCGCTGAACGACACGATCGTTATCTACGACAGGATCCGCGAAGACAGAAGAAAGCTCTACGGAAAGAGCTTCGTGGACATCGTCAACACCAGTCTCAATGAGTCGCTGAGCCGGACCATCGTCACTTCAGTGACGACACTTCTTGTTGTGCTGTGCCTGTTCATCTTCGGTGGAGAGGTCATCAAGGACTTCGCATTCGCGCTCATGGTCGGCATTGTTGTCGGCACCTACTCATCGGTCTATGTGGCGAGTCCGCTGGTCGTTGAGTGGCAGATAGCCGCGGAGGCCAAGAAGCACAGGAAGTAGATACCGGAAGGGCGACAGTAGATGCACTTCTCGGCGGCGCTCTTCGGGGCGCCGCCGTTTCTTGGATGCAGGCAGTGAACTGATGTTGGGTAGGATGCGTCTAAGTAAGGGTCTAAGGAGAGAGACCATGCAGCGTAGACGTCGGTCAGTGCATCTATTCGGAGCGTCCATCCTGGGCCTTTCGGTGCTTGTGAGCGCGGTTCTGCTCGCCGGTGCTCTGCTTCCGATCTCAGAGGCCGCGGCGAGTGATGTGGGGCAGGAGATCACGATCGCGCAGCTCAAGTACCGCGGCGGCGGAGACTG
>DAOVNE010000303.1 GCA_030630395.1 Candidatus Eiseniibacteriota bacterium | reverse complement strand
TCTGAGGAACTGGAGCTGACTCGAGGGAAACTGCTTGAGAGAGAAACCACGATCGCGAGAATCAGGAAGCTCAGGGCCGACCTGGACGACGCCGGAAGCGAGAAGGAGAGCGTTCCGGCAATGGAAGCCGGGGTGGTCAAGTTCGCGCGCGGTGACCTCGAGGCGACGGAGCGGCTGATAAACCAGTTCAAAGAGGAGTCAACGCTCAAGGCGGGCGCGTCGAGTGCGAAGACGATTCCGGTCTGCGCCGCGCTCGTAATCGGTGGGCTTGGGGTCGCATCCGTGGCGTTCTTCATGGTGAGCGATTCCACGATACGTCTTCTCCTGGGCGCGGTCGCTCTTGGTTTGATCCTGTGGTCGGTGGTTCAGTTTCGTCGTCTTGGACAGATCATCGAGTACGAGCACGGCCTCAGGCACCACATGCGGGAGCGTGCCAAGAGAGAACTCGCCCTTCAGTCTGCGCTCATGAAGATAGGTGTTCCGACCTACGCGGAGTTCGCACGTATCACGGAGATTCAGGATACGCTCTGGCGGCGGGCCGAGATCTCGAGAGCTCAGCTCGACGAGATCTGTGACGGCAATGACGCCGAGGAATATGAGGAGAGGCTCCGCACGGAGGCTGTGTCATTGGGTCGCAGGCGCACCGAACTCGACGGACTACTTGGTGGCGATGACGCCCCTGAGCTGCTCGTCGACAGGGCCGGACTTGTGAAGCTGCGCGAGGAGCGGGACAGCAAGAAGGAGCAGGAAGCGATTCTGCGACGTGCCAATGACGATGACCAGATCCGGATGGAGCGCGATGAGGAGGGAGACGCCCTCCCTGATCTCGAGGCGAGACAGGAATCGGTCGCGGCCGAGATCAAGAGGGTGGAGCGTCGCATCAGGATTATGCAGCTGGCGGCGGGAGGGCTCGAGGATGCGCTCAGCAGCACGAAGAAGGAGGCCGCTGAGGTGCTCGCACCGATCATCAGCAGGGTCCTTGAGCGGATCACGAGCAAGAGGTACTCGCGCGTGTCAGTCAGCAAGGACCTGGAGGTCTCAGTCGACAATCCCTCGCTTGTCCCCGGCGCTCCGGAGAACGTCCTCGAGAGTGATCTCAGCACCGGCACCGTCGACCAGCTCTATCTCGCCACTCGCTATGCGCTTCTGGAGTTCCTCTCCTTGCAGGACGGCGCCCCCTTCATTCTGGACGATTCCCTGGTCAATTGCGACCCGGGGCGTCGACAGGAGGCTCTGGATCTCATGCGCGAAATGTCAGCTGAGCGCCAGGTGATCGCCTGCATGTGCGAGGACCACGGCGTGGAGCGACCGGTCAACCTGATCAGACTGCCATCCATCGACACGCCTTCCTCCTGATCAACACACCAGTAGATGCCGACAGATACATCTCTGCCGTTGCGCTTGAGCCCCCGGAGTGAGACCATGGCTGGGGTTCAGGGTCTTCATGGGAGTCCGAGATGGAAATGCGGTGTCCGAAGTGTGGTGGGACAACGATCGTTGAACGCGAGGCATGGAGTCGCGGCAGCGCTCGTCTTGTGCGCCTCTCACACTGCGAGGCGTGCGGGACCGAGTCCAGGAGAGAGCTGCCGTGGGGCCGTGTGCCCCCTTCGCAGATGCGTCGTGACGGACGCGGGATGCGCAGATCCGGTCTGTGGCTTGTCGCGGCTCTGGCAGCGATCTGGATCACTCTCAACGTGACGGACTTCGGTGCGAGATCACTCGTATATCGCATGCTGACACGGACCGCGGAGGGCTTCCGCCATCCAGGCTGGATTGCTGCACTGATTCTGGCAGCAATCCTCATCCTGCTCGCCGGCAGGCGGCGAGCCAGGCGCCCCGTCCTTGACGCCGTGCTGGCGCCTGATGTGCACATCAGGGCAGAGCCCAAGGGCAAGCTCTCACTGGTCTTCACCGGCAGTCGAGATGCGATCGCACAGGACTACGTGATCGACCGCCGGGACGAGGACGAACAGCGGCTCCTCAGTGAACTCGATGCCCTGGCCAGACGGAGCGCGACGTTCGAGGCCGACGATGGGCTGCCGAGTGCCGACGAGATCGCGGAGACGCATCGTCGTGTCTATGCTATTGGCCGGAGCCTGGCCTCCATTCTGGGTGGAGATGAGGACGGCGGCGCAATGGAACAGTTGGTGGATCTTCAGGGAGACCACCTTCTACTGAGAGTCCAGCGTGAGCTCAGCGCTTTTCCGTGGGAACTCCTGGTTCCGAAATCAGGAGGACAACCGCTCTGGCAGCTCTACTGCGTTTCCCGTCAGATCAGGGCGGACGGCAGGAGGGAGGCAGTCTGGCACAGGCCCGTGGGGCCTCTCCGGATGCTCCTCATCGCGGATGTGGAACATGGCGACCATGGTCGCGATCTTCCTCAGGCGGAGCGCGAGGCGCAGGAGATTCTCGAACTCGGGGCTCTGAAACCGGAACTCCTGCGCGTTGTCAGGCGGTCGCCTCGAGACTTGAGCGAGCTTGCGGCCGCGATCAACGAGGGGTACGACATCATCCACTATGCGGGGCACACCGGTCGCGACGAGAGTGGCGCCGTGGGATGGGTGCTCCCGAGTGGTGAGATAGCAGATGGACGGAATCTGTTCTCACCTGCGACCACACCGATTCTCGTGTTCTCGAATGCATGCGGAGAGGCAGCGAGGGTAAGCGTCGGCGGAGACGGCCTCGCCCTGTCCTTTGCAGAGGGTGGTGTGCCAACCTATCTCGGGACTCTCTGGGAGCTTCATGACGCCGGCAGCGCCGCCTTTGCCCTGGCCTTCTACCGCAGCATTCTGAGCGGTGAC
>DAOVNE010000099.1 GCA_030630395.1 Candidatus Eiseniibacteriota bacterium | reverse complement strand
GGAACACGACGCCGTCCTCGATTACAAGACCTCGCGTCTCAATGTCACCGAGCATCTGTGAGCCACGCTTGAGCTCGATCTTGCCGGAAGCGAATACGTTGCCGAACATCCGGCCGCCTATGATGGCGTTCGCGACGGCTGCATTCCCCTCTACCTTGCCGGTCTCGCCGACAATGAGGGTATCTGTGGCCTCGACCGCGCCCTCAAACTCCCCATCCACCTGCATGCTGCCTTCAACCTTCACATCACCTGTGAGGATCGTCCCTGCTCCAATAATCGTGTTTACAATGTCCACGCTCTTCTCGCCTTCCTTAGTGAACATCCAAAACCTCCCGCGCAACGGTCCGAGGCCGCCCGCGTCGGACCTCCATTCACATCAGCATCTACGCGAAGAAAAGACGCTACCAAACACACATTCACCAGTCAACAGCTAACAGGCAATCGCCAGTCTCTTCGCATCATATTCTTCCATGGCATCCCGCGCGCATCACCTTCGCTCAAGCGATAGCAGGAGTTCCATAAGCCTCTCAAGCTCCTCGCTGGAGTAGTACTCAATCCTGATGCTTCCCTCGTGTCCAATCCGCTCCACCCGCACGCTCGTTCCGAGCGCCCGCTCCAGCCTGGCCTCGTAGTCTTTGAGGAGTGGATCAGCTGTTTTCCGTGCTCGCACGGTCCTGCGCCTGGGCTTTGGGCCCCTCGCAAGCACTTCCGCCTCACGCACGGACAGTCCTCGCCTCACCACGCGCTCCGCCAGCTGACGGCGCTCCTCGCCCGTCGCCAGCGCCAGAATCGCACGGCCGTGTCCGGCGCTCAGTGTTCCCTCCGAGATCATCTCCTGCACCTCGAACGGAAGGTCAAGCAGACGCATCGCGTTCGCCACTGTGCTTCTGTCCTTCCCTACGCGCAGAGCCACGTCCGACTGGGCCAGGCCGCCTAGCTCCATCAACGCCTCAAACGCCTTCGCCTCGTCGATCGGATCCAGGTCTTCTCTCTGGAGGTTCTCAACAAGGGCAAGCTCAAGCCCGCTGTTCTCATCCACATCGCGCACTACGGCCGGGATCATCTCGATCCCTGCCATCCGCGCCGCCCTCAGACGCCGCTCTCCGGCCACCAGACGATAGCGCCCATCCGGCATTGCGCGCACAAGGATCGGCTGGAGCACGCCGTGACGGCTGAGAGATGCCGACAACTCAGCAAGCGCCGTCTCGTCAAACCGTGTTCGTGGCTGCTCCGGGTTCGCATCAATAAGATCCACCGGTAGCTCCCCGCCGCTACTCGACGTCAGCGGAGCGTCCGGAATCAGCGCCTCGATTCCCTTGCCGAGGGCAGTCCTGTTTGTCATCCCTTCAGGCCTCCTCCATCCACTGGCACTGTGCACCGGGGCGATCTACCCCTGGCTCGCTACCGGGACCGGCTCAGCCGTCTTGGCCGAGTCCATGATCTCCTTGGTCAGAGCGATATACGCACGCGCCCCTGCTGATAGTATGTCGTAAAGGATTATCGGTTGACCAAAGCTCGGCGCCTCTCCCAGTCTCACATTTCGCGGGATCATCGCCTCGTATACGCGGTCACCGAAATACCGTCGCGCCTCCTCCGCCACCTGGCGGGCGAGGTTCAGCCGTCCATCGTACATGGTGAGCAGAATACCCTCTATCCGCAGACGTGTGTTGAGGTTACGCTGGACCAGCCTGATCGTGTTGAGAAGCTGGCCGAGTCCCTCGAGTGCGTAGTACTCGCACTGAATGGGGACAATAACCGTATCAGCCGCGGTTAATGTGTTGACGGTCAGTAGTCCGAGGGATGGTGGGCAGTCTATGAAGATGTACTCGTAGTCAGCGGCCGCCTCGGAGATGGCTCGCTGCAGACGCGTCTCCCTCGCCATTACATTAACAAGCTCCACCTCGGCCCCGATGAGGCGCTGGTTTGAGGGGACGACGTGGAGAAAGGGAAGATCAGGGGCCGGGATAACCGCGCTGCTGATCGGCTCATCGCCGATGAGGACCTCGTAAATGGTGGATGTGATCTTGCTTTTCTCGATCCCAAGGCCACTCGTGGCGTTCGCCTGAGGGTCGATGTCTATAAGGAGGGTCTTCCGCTCTGCCACAGCCAGGCAGGCGGAGACATTGACGGCGGTGGTTGTCTTGCCGACGCCGCCCTTCTGGTTCGCGATCGCAATGACGCGGCTCATATGCCTCCCGAATGTGGATAGCAGCGTTCCATCCACGCGTGCTGTCGCGCGCAGGATGGTAAGTTGCTTGAATCAACCAGACGGGGGGAACCATGTCAAGGGGAAAGGTGGGAACAGCTCGAGTTATCCACAGGTTTTTGTGTGCGAGTGAGAAGGATGTGGATTGGTGGTGTTTCACGTGAAACAGTGGCGGCCAGTGGCGACCGCCCCCTGCCTGTTCCTACGCGGCTGTTCCACGTGAAACACTCCCGACTCGAAACTCAACAAATGTGGTCGTCCGATCGGTCCCTGGAAGCTCCACTCCCTCCACGCGCTCTATCACAGCTCCAGAGCGTTTGGCTATCACGGCCGCCTGCTCCGCCTCCTCAGACCACCGCGGCCCCTTGTATAAAACCAGACTTCCTCCGGGCTCCACAAGGGCCAGGCTCATCTCAAGGACTCTGTCCAGCCGTCCCAACGCTCTCGCAACAGCCAAGGGGAAGCTCCTCACGCCGGCCAGGTCCTCCAGCCGCGCATGCACGATCTCCATATTGTCGAGTCCCACAAGCCGCTGCGCGCTCTTTAGAAAGACGATCTTGCTCCTCCGCGAATCGATGAGCGTCACCCTGACCTTCGGTCGCAGGATCGACAGCACAACTCCCGGCAATCCTCCTCCAGTACCCAGATCTGCCACCCCTCCGTCGGGGAGCTCGCGAAACGCCAGGACGGCAGCCGCGTCCAGAACATGCCGCCCCAGATTGGGCAGCTCGTTGCGCGAGATCAGGCTCATCTTCTCCGCATCAGCGGCCAGCTTCTGCATGTAGACGGCCAACTGCCGCACCTGGTCCTCTGTCATTGGGCCCGCAACCTGCTCGATCTCGGCCCGTGGCAGTTCAACACCCATCCTCACGCACCTCCCGCCCTGGCCCTCCGCGTACCTTCAGATGTATCATGAGCACTCCTATGTCCGCGGGGCTCACCCCGGGGACCCGAGACGCCTGTCCGATCGTCGCAGGCATCACATGCGCCAGCTTCTGGCTCGCCTCAGTCGACAACCCACGCACCGCACCGTAGTCGAGATCCTCCGGGAGTTCGCTCTTCTCAAGCGCCCGCTGCTTCTCAATCAGCTGTTCCGCTCGTCTCACATAGCCCCTGTACTTCACCTGGATTCCCACTTCACTTGCCACCGCCGGCCCTACTTCTGCCGGCGGTGGCGACATCGCATGGATATCGCCCAGGGACATCTCGGGCCGTGCGAGCAGCTGCGCGGCACTCTGCGACTCGGATATCTCGGTGCTTCCCCGCGCACGCAGCACGCTGTTCGCTCTGTCTGGTGTCACCGTGCTCTTCATCAATCTCGCTATTTCGGCCGTTGCCTGTTCGCGCTTCCTCTCAGCACGGGCCGCTACCTCGTCGCTCACAAGGCCGACTCTTCTCCCGATCGGCATGAGCCGCATATCCGCATTGTCGTGCCTGAGAAGAAGCCTGTGCTCGGCCCTACTCGTGAACATGCGATAGGGCTCGTCCGCTCCCTTTGTGACGAGATCGTCGATCAGCACCCCGATGTACGCATCAGAGCGGCTGAGAACCACAGGCTCCAGGCCGCGCCCGCTCAAGGCGGCGTTCATTCCCGCCATGAGTCCCTGTGCAGCAGCCTCCTCGTACCCCGAGGTGCCGTTGACCTGCCCGGCCAGATAGAGACCTCGCACGTGCTTCGCCTCGAGCGTCGGCTTGAGTTCCCGTGGGTCGACGTAGTCGTACTCAACAGCATACCCAGGTCTCAGCATTCGAGCTCGTGACATCCCGTCGATGCTCCGAATCACCGCCAGCTGGACGTCGACCGGCATGCTCGACGACAGCCCGTTCAGGTAGATCACATCCCCGCGCCTCGTCTCAGGCTCGAGCAGAATTCTGTGGCTCTCCCGGTCAGGGAAACGCACCACCTTGTCCTCAATGGATGGACAGTACCTGGGACCAACCCCTGTGATCCGTCCACTGAAGAGCGGCGACCTGGTCAATGACCCCCGCAGAATGTCGTGACTGCGACTGTTTGTGTACGTAACGTGGCAAGGCAGCTGCTCAACAACCAGACTCTCGGTCCTGAACGAGAATGCAACGGGGTCCGTGTCCCCATCCTGGCGCTCAAGCTCTGTCCAGTCGATGCTCTCAGCGGCGACGCGTGCCGGCGTGCCTGTCTTGAGGCGCCCCAGCCCAAACCCAAGCTCGCGCAGGTTCTCGGAGAGTCCCTTTGCCGGTGGCTCTCCGGTTCTCCCTCCGCGCCATGTGCGCGCACCTACGTAGAGACTGCCACACAGGAATGTACCTGTTGTCAAGATCACAACAGGTGATGTCACTTCTTCGCCACCTGTCAATGTGACACCCTTGACGCTCCGCCCTTGGGCCACCACCCGCTCCACCCGGTCCTCAACCAGGGTGATCGAGCCCTGGCGAGTAAGCACCGACAGCATGTACTGTCGGTACTCCTCCTTGTCGCACTGAGCACGCGGAGAGCGCACGGCTGGCCCTTTGCCGGTGTTGAGCATCCGGAACTGAAGGCCGGTCGCATCAGCGGCAAGACCCATTTCGCCCCCGAGGGCGTCTATCTCTCTAGCCAGCTGTCCCTTAGCGAGGCCGCCAATGGCGGGATTGCAGGGCATTTCGCCGACATGCCTTCGTGAGATCGTGACCACGAGGACGCGTCTACCGAGACGGGAGGCTGCAAGGGCCGCCTCACAGGCAGCGTGGCCTGCTCCAACAACGATTATGTCGAAGTCGTAGTCCTGCATCTGCCTGATCCTACTTCCCAACGCAGAAACGCTCAAATATATGTCGCAGCACGTCGTCTGGTGTCGTCTCGCCGGTGATCTCACCAAGCGCACCTGTGGCCTCAGCGACATCGATGGCCGCAAGTTCCGGGGGCGCCTCATCGTTCAGAAGGCCGATGGCTCGCTCGAGGGCGGCACGCACTTGCTTGAGCGCATTGATATGCCGCACATTGGTGACAGCCGGGGCGGCCCCCACTGCTCTGCCGTCGAGGAGCATAGCGGCGATGGCTCTCTTGAGCTCGGGTATGCCATCTCGTGTGAGCGCAGAGACCTCAGCGAATGGGAGCCCATTGAGTTCGATTCCCGCGGGGTCGCCGGCGATGAGATCGATCTTGTTGAGAACTGCGAGCGTTCTCTCTCGGTCAAGATCCTCTGCAACCGACGTGTCCGCTGCCGTGGTTCCGGAGCTTGAGTCGATGACAAACAACACGAGATCAGCTCCCGCCGCAGCGGCCTTCGCACGCTCCACACCTTCCACCTCAGCCGGGTCCGTTGAGTCTCGCCACCCGGCGGTATCGATGAGACGAACAGGCACGCCGTCAAGATCTACCGTCTCCTCGATCGCGTCGCGCGTCGTGCCGGGAAGTGCCGTCACTATTGCTCGAGCGCGAGCGAGCAGCGCGTTAAGGAGGCTTGACTTCCCAACGTTCGGACGACCAACTATCGCAACCGACACTCCGTCCCTCACGGCCGCGCCAACGACGCTGTCAGAGAGTAGGTCGTCAACTGAGCGACAGCACTTGTGGCCAAGGTCCATGATCGCCGCGACCGTGGAGCTTCCAATGTCCTCATCGGAGAAGTCTATCAGGGACTCGACCTCCGCCCGGAACACAAGGATCTCCGCCCGAAGCTCGCCGAGTCGCTGAGACAACCCTCCTTCAAGCTGCCCGAGTGCGAACTCAAGTCCGCGGCGCGTCCTTGCGCCGACTATGTCCGCGACGGCTTCCGCCTGAACAAGATCGAGGCGTCCACCTAG
>DAOVNE010000160.1 GCA_030630395.1 Candidatus Eiseniibacteriota bacterium | reverse complement strand
CTCGTGATCAGAGTCCGTGAATCACTGCGGCACCGAAACGGGCGAACCCGATCGAAGCTCTCATCTCTATAACTGTCGGTTAGTAATGGTTGGTTGGTACTCAAGGTGGGAAGGCTGCTTCGCGCGAACAACACATCGTCCGTAGCTGTCTTCCTCCTTCGGCAATTCGCAGATTATCAGCCGAAGCCAAACCATGTCAAGCGATTAGCATATTGCCCTTGGTTTTTTTCCGGCGACGGGTGGTGAAGGGGGGCTCAAGACCGTTTGGCAAAGATCTCTTAACACGTCAAGAGTCCACCACAGCCAGATCGCCGAGAGCGACGACCGGGATGCCGGCCTGTGCCAGGAGCTCTGAGGCGAGTTCGTCCGGGTAGCCGTCCGCAGAAATCACACGCGTGATGCCGGCGTTGATGATCATCTTCGCGCAGACGGAACAGGGGTGATGCGTCGTGTAGATCGCCGAACCACTGATACCGGTTCCGTAGTTTGCAGACTGGATGATGGCGTTCTGCTCCGCATGGATCCCGCGGCAGAGTTCGTGCCGCTCCCCATGCGGGACGTTCAGCTTCTCCCGGATGCAGCCGGTCTCCTCGCAGTGAGGCAGTCCGGCCGGTGCTCCGTTGTACCCGGTGGCGAGGATCCTGCGATCCTTGACGATGACGGCGCCGACCGACCGCCTGAGGCAGGTCGAGCGCCCCGCGACAAGCTGCGCGATGCTCATGAAATACTCATCCCACGGTGGTCTCTTGGTCAAAGTTCGTGTCCTCCTGAAGTGCCTCCGAAAGCGCCACTACGCGGGCCTATCCTCCCCCACGACCAGCGGGAAGGCGACACAGAGCTCCTCGATGTCCTTCTTGACCATCTCAAGGTTCTGCTCGTTCTCGGGATCTGCCAGGGCCCTGTCGATGAGGGCCACGACCTTGTCGATCTCGGTCGCTCCCATGCCGCGGGTGGTCAGTGCCGGTGTCCCGATGCGGATACCGCTCGCGATGAACGGCTTCTCCGGATCGAACGGAATCGTGTTCTTGTTGACGGTGATGCCGGCCTTCTCGAGCGACTTCTCGGCGACCTTGCCGGTCACGCCCTTCGTCCTCAGATCCACGAGCATGAGGTGCGTGTCGGTGCCATCCGACACGAGCCGGAAGCCGTGGCGTTTGAAAGCCTCTGCCATGTGCTGCGCGTTCTCCACGATTCGCTTCTGGTACTCGCGGAACGACGGCTGCATCGCCTCCTTGAAGCAGACCGCTTTGCCGGCGATGACGTGCATCAGTGGACCACCCTGAATCCCCGGGAAGACCATCTTGTCGATGTCCCGCGCGAGCGCTTCCCTGCAGAGGACCATCCCTCCGCGAGGACCGCGCAGAGTCTTGTGCGTTGTCGTTGTCACGACGTCCGCGTACGGAACCGGACTTGGGTGGATACCGGCGGCGACGAGACCTGCGATGTGCGCCATGTCTACCATGAGACTCGCTCCGACCTCATCCGCGATCTCGCGGAACTTCGCGAAGTCGAGAGTTCGAGGATAGGCGGACGCACCCGTCACGATGAGCTTCGGCTTGTGCTCGAGTGCGAGCTTCCGGAGAACATCGTAATCGAGAACCTCGGTCTCTTTGTCGACACCGTAGTGGACGACGTTGTAGAACATCCCTGAGAAACTGATCGGGTGCCCGTGCGTCAGGTGACCGCCGTGAGACAACTCGAGTCCGAAGTACGTGTCGCCCGGATTGAGGAGCGCGAAGTAGACGGCCATGTTCGCCTGGCTTCCGGAATGAGGTTGAACGTTCGCGTGATCGGCTTCGAACAGCTCCTTCGCTCTGGCGATGGCCAGGTTCTCCGCCTTGTCCACGAACTCGCAGCCACCGTAGTAGCGGCCGTTCCGGTTCCAGTTGATCGTCCCGTCCTTCCTGCGGAAATAGGGGTAGCCCTCGGCGTATTTGTTCGTCATCACCGACCCCACGGCCTCCCTCACCGCCCCGCTTGTGAAGTTCTCCGAGGCTATAAGCTCGAGTTTGTCGGTCTGCCTGTGTATCTCAGACAGTATCGCCTCGAATATCTCCGGATCCACATCCCGTAGCGCTGGCATTCCTACTCCCCTTCCATCTTCATTATCTTGTCGACGCGGGCCACGTGCCTCCCGCCCTCGAACGTCTCAGTGATCCACACATCCACTATCCGAACGGCGAGGTCCGCGTCAACGAACCGACCGGGCAGACAGAGGATGTTCGCATCATTGTGCTGTCGCGATAACCGGGCTATCTCCTCGCTCCACGCGAGCGCGGCCCGAACCCCTCTTACTTTGTTCGCCACCATGACCATTCCCTGTCCGGACCCGCAGACGAGAATGCCGCGGTCCACCTCTCCCGATGCGACATCACGCGCGACCGGGGCGCCGTAGTCCGCGTAGTCGACGGACTCCTCGCTGTCGGCGCCATGATCCTTCACACTGATACCGAGCGACGTCAGATGTTCCTTCACGATCGTCTTGATGTTGAATCCCGCGTGATCGGAACCAATCGCGATTGTCATGGTATGCACGTCACCCTCCCAGCTGTCTGCATTGCAGCCGCCGATATTGCAGCCACGTGCACCGCGGCCGTCTACGTCTTCCCGGCAAGCTCCAGCAGTTTCGGAAGCGAGCTTCGCAGGTAGCCGTCGAGCATATCAAACACGGCCTTGTACTCCTCCACCGGACCTCCGATAGGATCGGGGACATCCACATCCGAACCATCGGCGAAGCCCGAAAGCAGAAACGTGCGATCGGCCGCCGCCGGATCCAGGTCGTTGACGAACTCGTGGTGGATCTCGGTCATGACCAGAATGATGTCCGCCTGCTCCATTGAGAGACGCGTGAGGCCTCTCGACCGATGCGCCGCAATGTCCGCACCGTGATCGCGTGTGACTGCGATCGCGTGGTCCGTCGCGGGCATGCCGTCCAGATTGGCTGTCCCGGCGGAGCACACGTCGATATCCTCCCGCCGGTCCTCGGGTATCATCTGGCGGAGCATCCCCTCGGCCATGGCGCTCCGGCAGGAGTTGCCCGTGCACACGAACAGGACGGACAGGGCCATCGATTCCTCTCAATGCGAAGGTAAGATCCAAGTCTAGGCAGGAGGAAGCGGCTAGTCAACCGCTGAGAGCCGGAAACAGAGGCTGCCGCCACCCAGAGGCCAAGCACGGCGCGTACGTCGCAATGCCCCTACAGCCCAAGCACGGCGCGGACATCCGCCACCGAGACGGTGCCCTCCCTGAGCACGGCAGGCGTGCCGGCCGTGAGATCGACCACGGTGGTCGGCGCCACGGCCCCCGAGGGATACCACCTCACGGCGACCTCGATCCAGTCGCGAAGCTGGGCCACGGCCTCGTCCACGTTGCTTGGGGGCTCACGTCCCTCGATGTTCGCGCTCGGAGCCGTGATCGGCTGTCCGACCAGAGCCAGGATCTCCTGAACCACCTCATTGCGTTCGAACCTGATGGCAACCGTCCCGGTCCCGGCTGTCAGTTCCACCGGGAGTCTGTCCGACGCCTCAAGCACGTAGGTGATCCCCTTGCTCCCGAGCTTCCACTCCAGTTCCTTGAGCGACTCAGGTATGTCATTGACGAGCGGCTTCGCCATCTCGAAAGAGTCCACCAGGGCGATGAGCGGTTTGGAGGCGTCCCTCTCCTTCGCCTTGAACACGCGCTTCACTGCATCAGGATTGAGCGCGTCGGCGCAGAGAGCGTAGTACGTCATCGTGGGCAGCACGACAAGCGACCCGTCCTTGATCGCGATCGCGGCCGGCCTGAGAAGGTCCCTGGTCTTTTCGCCGCCTGCCTGAGTGAGATCTATCTCTTTCATGCGTCATCCCTCCCGCCGGCCGACGCGCCCTCTACCTTCTCAAGTGCGCGGTGCGCTATGTCAGTCCTGTGATGTGCGTCATCGAAGCTGATCGCTCCGACACCCGCATACGCGCGGTCGAGCGCGTCGGGTAGCGTCGGTCCGACGCCGGTGACACCGAGCACTCGGCCACCCGCCGTCACTGTGGCGCCTCCACTGTCGGCAGTCCCCGCATGGAATACGACGACACCTTCCATGGCGCCTGCGGCTTTGAGCCCATGAATCGGTCTCCCCTTCTTGTACGCTCCCGGATACCCGCCGGATGCCATGACGACGCAGGCAGCCGACTGATCGGTCGCCCCGATGGAGGAAGGGTCAAGCTCGCCCGTGGCGACCGACATCATGATCTCCGCCAGGTCACCGTCGAGAAGCGGAAGAACAACCTGCGTCTCAGGATCACCGAACCGGCAGTTGAACTCGAGCACCTTGGGCCCATCGTCCGTGATCATGAGTCCCGCATACAGGACGCCACGGTACTCGGTGCCGTATTCGTCTCCGAGTGTGCGGACTGTCGCCATGATGACGTCGCGCTCGATGTCGGCCAACATGCGTTCATCCACGACGGGCGTCGGCGCGTACGCGCCCATCCCTCCCGTGTTCGGTCCCCTGTCTTCATCGAACGCCCGTTTGTGGTCCTGCGAGGGAACAAGCGACGCGATGCGGCGCCCATCCGTGAAGGCCAGTATCGACGCCTCCTCCCCCTCAAGGTACTCCTCAACAAGAACGTGCGAGCCGGCCGCGCCGAACCGCCCCTCGGTGAGCACGGCG
>DAOVNE010000181.1 GCA_030630395.1 Candidatus Eiseniibacteriota bacterium | reverse complement strand
GCATTGTGTTCGGAAGATGATCCTCCGCGCGGATGACATGCGTGATATTCATGAGCGCATCGTCCACGACGACGGCGAAGTTGTAGGTCGGTCTCCCGTCGCTTCTCAGGATGATGAAATCGCCGAGCATCCCCTTCCCGAATTCGACCCTGCCGCGAATCATGTCCTCGACGACGATGTCCGCGTCCGGAGCCAGCAGGCGAATCGTCGGCTTGAGCCCGTCGTGCTCGCGGGCGAGTCTGTCGCTCTCGGACAGATGTCTGCAGGCGCCGTCGTACTGAGGGACCGCCCCCTCGTCGCGAGCCCTCTTTCTGTTTTTCTCAAGCCTCTCATCGCTACAGTAGCAGGTGAAGGCTTTCCCCTCCGCGAGCAGTCGCTCCGCGTGCTCCCGATAGATGCCGGCGCGCTCCGACTGGCGGTACGGGCCGAACTCCCCCCCCGCTCCCGGACCCTCATCCCAATCGAGGCCGAGCCACTTGAGATCATCGAAGATCATGCGCTCCGACTCATCCGTGGAGCGAGCGGTTTCCGTATCCTCGATGCGCAGGACGAACGTCCCTCCCTCGTGTCTCGCGAAGAGCCAGTTGAAGAGTGCGGTCCTTGCATTCCCCAAGTGAAGATGCCCAGTCGGGCTGGGCGCGAATCTGACTCGAACAGGTCTCTTCATCTATTCCTCTTGTCTCATTCTGTCTCTTGTCTGCCCGTAGGCGTCCTGTGTTTCGCCGGAATCAGATCCGGGCGCGTTCTCTGAGCACGGCCACTGCGTGCGCGGTAATGGCGATCCCCTCGCCCTCCGGTCCGGTCCCCTCCGTGGTAGTCGCCTTGATGGAGACGGCGCTCGGTGATATCGCCATGGCCTCCGCCAGCTTCGCGCTCATTGCAGGGATGTGCCCCGCGAGCTTCGGTTGCTCGGCAACCACCGTCGCGTCAACACTCGCCGGCTCGTAGCCATTCTCGGCAGCGATGGCGACAACGCGCTTGAGGAGGACAATGCTCGAAATGCCCTTGAACTCGGGATCGTCTGGAGGAAAATGACGCCCTATGTCTCCTGCGGCGGCTGCGCCCAGAAGAGCGTCACAGATGGCGTGGGTCAGGACATCGGCATCCGAATGACCGTCGAGCCCCTTCTCAAACGGGATGGTGATTCCTCCGAGAACCAGGGCTCGTCCTTGAACCAATCTGTGACAGTCGATCCCGATCCCTACTCTTGCTCCGGGGCCCAGCCCAACCGCAGCCTCGGCTCGCAATCGCGCTATCTCGAGATCCTTGAGATCTGTGATTTTCGTATTGTCCGCTTCCCCGGGGACAACGCTGACAGCGATGCCGGCCAGTTCCACTGCCGCGGCCTCGTCTGTCACATCGTCATCTCCCAGCGCGGAGTAGGCGCTCACTATCACGTCCCGCCGGAAGGCCTGAGGGGTCTGCGCGAGACTCAGGACGGAGCGATCGAGGGTCGCGATGACGGTGCCGTCCTCCACTCGCTTGATGGTATCCGGAACAGGTACCGCCGGGATGGCCGCCCCAGACTCCGCCGCCGCATCGAGCACGCGCCCGACCAGACCCGCAGTCACGAAGGGACGCGCCGCATCATGAATGAGCACGATCTCCACGCTCTCACTCAGCGCCGCGAGTCCGTTCTCCACGGAATCTCTGCGTCTTGCGCCTCCAGCGACCACGGCCGTGACGGACAAGCCGGCGGCACTGAGCGCTGTCTCCACGTCCCCCTCGCCTCCAGCGGGAGCTACGATCACAACCTCGTCGGCAAAGGGAAGGAGAGGTTCGAGTGACGCGATGAACATTGGTCTCAGTCCAAGCATCTGGAACTGCTTGGCTACCTCGCCGCCGACTCGTGTTGAGGAACCGGCCGCGACCAGCACGACACCGACGCGTCTCATGGCAGGCTCCCGTCGTCGTATCCGCCGCCCTCGGCTTCCACGCCCGAACACCCACGCGGAGCGGACCGAAGTCCTCGGTCCATCAGAAGGTCGATCGCATCGCCGATCCGATCGACCTCCAGAATCTCCACGCCTTCCGGACGCTCGGCCCGTGGCAAAGAACCGCTCGGAAGCACGATCCTCGAGTAGCCCAGCCTGGCCGCCTCCTGCGCGCGCTTGCCTGCATGGGTCACCCTCCGGATCTCGCCACCGAGACCGATCTCGCCGAACACAACCGTCCCTCCGTCGAGCGGCACATCCCAGTAGCTCGAGGCGATGGCCAGCGCCATTCCCAGATCGGCGGCGGGTTCCTCCACTCTTACGCCGCCCGCGATACTCACGAATACATCGCGGCTCCCCAAGCTCAGCCCCCCGCGCCGCTCGAGCACCGCCAGCACAAGGGGAAGCCGCTTCCGGTCGACACCGGCGCTCGACCGCTGAGGCGTCGCATAGTTCGAAAGCCCCGTGAGCGACTGGATCTCCACAAGCAGTGCCCGGGTACCCTCGATGCTCGCGATCACCGTCGTTCCGGACGTCAGCTCGCGCTCGCGTGAGACAAAGAGCCCCGACGGATCGGCTACTTCCTTAAGCCCTTCACTCGTCATCTCGAAGACGCCTATCTCGTCGGTTGAGCCGAAGCGGTTCTTGACCGCTCTCAGAATTCTGTACGGCAACCGCTTGTCGCCCTCGAAGTAGAGAACGGTGTCGACCATGTGCTCCAGAATGCGTGGCCCCGCAATCGATCCCTGCTTAGTCACATGCCCCACGAGAAAAACAGGAACCGCCTGCTCCTTCGCGAAGCGCACGAGCGCGGCGGCCGATTCCCTCACCTGCGACACACTCCCCGGTGAACCGGATACATCGGGATGGCTGGCGGTCTGTATTGAGTCGAGAATGAGGATGCCGGGTGACATCCCCGCGGCCTCTCCAATGACCCGCACGACATCCGTCTCGGTGAAGAGGACGATTCTATCAGAGTCGATCCCCAACCTCTTCGCGCGCATACGGATCTGAGAAGCAGACTCCTCACCACTCACGTAGAGCACGATCTCCCCCTGCCGCGCGATGGCCTCGCTCACCTGCAGAAGGATCGTGGACTTGCCGATCCCGGGATCGCCGCCCACCAGAACCACGGACCCGGGCACGACTCCTCCCCCGAGTGTTCTGTCGAACTCGCCGATACCTGTGGGGAGTCGCTCTCGCTTGTCAGCACCGACGCGGTTGAGCGGAACCGGAGCCGGAGCGGAAGTCTCAGGATGCCCCCCTCGCCTTCCGTCTGCACGAGGTCCCACATCTTGCTCGACGAGCGTGTTCCACTCACCGCATCCCGGACACTTCCCGAGCCACTTGGGCGACTCGTTGCCACATTCCTTACAGAAGAAGACCGTTCTCTTTTTCACGCGTGCGCTCCACATGGGGGCGGAATCCAGCCGGCGGCAAGGGGCATGGCACGATGCGGCCGGCAGCAAGGGCATGGTGCTCTTCGGCAACTGGATGGGCGGCGCAGGTGACAGTGGTCACCGGCTCTGGTCCTGCTAGAAGATGGAGAATCTCACGAAGCTTTTTGGGTCTTCCCGGATATCCGCCACGAGATCCCTGACCTCCTTGATGACGGCCATGAACTCGTCGTAGACCTGCTCGTCGTTGACCAGCTTTCCAAGAGTACCCTCGCCGCTCTCAACGCGAGTCACGATGGAGTCGAGTGACGCCGCTATCGTATCCAGCTTCACCCCGACCTCGGCGAATGTCTCGGACGCCTCGGCTATCGAATCGATCGCCTCGGACGCCGGATCTCGCTTCGCCTGGATGAACCCCTTGAGATCGGCGGCGACAACTCTGAGATCCGTGATGGCCAGGTTGAGTGTCCCAGCAGCTTCTTCGGCCTTCCCAAGGGTCCTCTTGATCTGCGCCTTACCCTCGGCGTCCGTCAGTATCTCATCGGCGGTCTTCAGGACCTGCCTGATCTCGATCAGGGCTTCACCCATCTCGCTCACGACGTCGCTCATGCCCTTCTCATAGGCACCTACGATGGTCGCGCCCGGCTCGATGTAGACGGAACTCGTTCCGGGACGGACATTCACGTGCTTCCCCCCCAGAAAACCGTAGCTCCCGATAGTGATGCGCGAATCGATGGGGATTCTTACACCCACGTTGACGTGAACGTCCACAACGACAGCGCCTCGCGCCGAAAGCGTAAGCTCGGACACTTCACCCGCCTCAAGTCCCGCCACCGTTACTTTGTCCGTCACTCCAAGGCCACCGACCTCACTGAAGATGATGCCGAACGAGTAGGTCTCGTCGCCGAACCTGGCGCCGCTCAGCCACAGGATGCCGACGACCAGTATCGCGAGGGCCAAAGTGAGCACTATCCCTACCCG
>DAOVNE010000004.1 GCA_030630395.1 Candidatus Eiseniibacteriota bacterium | reverse complement strand
GTCGATCATTGACTGGACCTCCTCGCGCTGCGCGTCGGTGAGGGGACCAGCACCTATAGAGTGGAAGGTGCTCTTGTACTTCCCGGCCGTGATGTAGTCCCACTCGATGCCGAGTTTCTCCGTCGTTCCGGTGAAGCGCATGATGTTGACGTACTGCCCGAGCCCCTCGATCGCCGCGATCCTCGGCATGACTATCACGTCGGCAGCCGAGGCCAGGTAGTACTCGGATGTCCCGGCGCCGTACTCGAGGAATGCAACGAAGCGCGTCCCGTGCTTCTCGCCCGCCGCGACGATTGCGTCACGGATCTCCTGGACGAGCGCGCTGGGCCCGCCCATGAACCCCGAGCCGAGCGGCCTGATATTGAGAAGAACACACTCGACCGACGAATCCTCCGAGGCTCTCCGTATGTCGCGTATCACCCACTGGGCTCCCTCGTGCGGCTTGCCGAAGAGGCTCCAGGGCGACCCGAAGTCGTTCAGGGGTCCTGAGATCTCGATCTCGGCCACCTGTTCTCCAGGCTTCAGGATCGTGCGAAGCCGCTCATCGGAGCTTCCGATCTCGACCGTGTAGATACTCTCCGCCGCGTCCCTGTGGCTTCTCGTCGAGGCCCCAGCACCGAAATGCGTCCCGGTGAACCACAAGCCGAAGCTGGTCTCCTGCTCCCGCTCGCCCCCGGATGTGAACGACTGGACAGAACCTCTGAGTGTCATGCCGTCCATAATCTCAGCCTCGAGCCCACCTGTGTAGACGGCGTCCTCCAGGTCCTGCTCGCTGGCGACACTCGCGTCGGCCATGAGCGTAAGGCGGTTGCCGATCGGGCGAACGGCCAGCCCCGCGGTGTACGTGATGGGGGCGGCGATCTCGCCGAAGATCATGGGCTCGGAGAGGTTTGTGACCGTGCCTCCGAAGGAGAGGAAATCGACGGGACGATACATGATGCCGACATCCCATGTGCCCGTCTTGGGCGCGTCTCCGAAGTTGGGTCTGAACCAGCGGTAGTCGAATCCTATCGTGAATTTGCGGAAGCCGCCCAACGCCATTCCGACGATGAATGTGTCGAGGGCGTCGTCACCGGGGAGGAAGATCGAACCGTCCCCTCCGTCAGTTGTCTCCCACATCTGGCTCCGCGAGTATCCGAAGCCAAAGCCTGGACCCTTCATAGCGAGCTTGTAGTCGGAGAACTGCTCACCTGCCATCGTGTACGACGAGTAGTAGCCGGATTCCTCGTACATCCCAAGCCCCGCTGGGTTCACGAAGATGGCAGTAGCATCATCGTTCAGGGCGACTGAACTCGCTCCCCTCAACCAGCTGTCGGAGAGTGATGTCCCCGATGCCGTGATAGAGAGCAGAACAACAAGCAACACAACCAGCAGAGAACGCATCGCTGCCTCCATGGATTGTCGCCGCGCATGGCTTTGGGTCGAATGCGGGTTGCCGCGTGCGTTACAGCTTTCCCCCAACTGCACGCGCTTCCGCTCTAGAAGGCCGTCTCCAAACGTAGGATGACTCTGATGTCTGCATCCTCAGTCGTGGCCGGCCTTGCCACATCTACTCTCACATCACCGACGCCGGGTGCGCCCAGCCTGAGACCGATACCGATGTTGTAATTCATCTCATCGGAATCGTACGTGGTGGGCGCCGTGCCGAACCACGCACGGCCCGCATCGGCGAAGTAGATGAGTTCAAGATCTTCGATCACGTGGACTCCGTACTCCACGGACGCGAAGAATAGGTGTTTTCCCTCGAATTCGTTGTAGTCGTAACCTCTGAGATTCCCCATGCCGCCAAGGTGGAAGAGCTTGTGCGATGGGAAATCGGTTCCGTTCGCAACTCCCCATGAGACTCTCACGTTCAGGGTCTGGGTGGGGGAGAGCCTGAAGTAGCGGCGGGTCTTGAGGAGAGTCCTGCGGTAGTCGTAGTCTCCTCCGGTCGCGCTGCCGGCGTACTCGGTACGGAGCGTCACGTCCCAGCCGGTGCTCTCTACCGGATCGTGGTTGTCGAATGCGAATGTGCACGTGAGATTCTTGAGGACGCCTTCGTACTCCTCCGCCCCGTCCAGGATCCCGCGTTCGAGGGGCGGGTTCTCCTCCCAGTCGGACTTCGTGCGGAAGGCGCTCCAGACATGCTGTCTGGTGTCGAGCGACGACAGCTCGTCGCTTGCATACTCTACGCGGATCGATGCCCCTGTGGTGAACTCGTGCTCTGCGAATATCGTGAGGCCCTCGCGCCGGAAGTAGTTGCGGAACTCCTGACGGAAGAAGAGGGCCAGAAGGTTGTTCTCGATATCGGTGATCATCTCCTCATCTTCGCGGCTCCAGGCAGACCGATTGTAGAGCGAAACGCCAAGTGAGAATGAGTCGGCAGAAAAGAGTGGCTGCTCGACCAGGATGAAGTAGTAGTTGTCTGCTCTTGCCGAAGCCCATCCCCGGCGTGCCTCCAGCCGCGGGTGCATGCTCTCGTAGCGTTCGTATTCTACTCCCGCATAGAACAGCAGGCCATCCACACGGTTGTAGTAAATATCGGCCGTCGGCCTGAAGCCCTTGCCATCTTCCCACCCGACGAGTTCCGCCGTGTTTATGCTGATGAAGGCGCCTTCGTCGTCGGCCGCTCCAGCCACTCCGTGCGGAATCCCGGTGAGGGCGAAGAGAACCACTGTCAGTGTGATCAGTATCGAGCGTGGCATGGCGCATCCTTAGTCGCGAGTGACGATCGTATCGGTGAAAGCGTCGCTGCTGCATCGACGAACGTAGAGGGACTCGATCTCAGGAAACGAGGAGAACACATCGCCCGCGAGGCGTTGAGTCAATGCCGCGAGCCGGCTCTTCTCCTCCATATCCACTTCTCCCGTGACGACGTACTCCATATAGAGACTTGGTCCATCACCTGTGAGGCCGATGATACGCTGGGGGTGCAGGACGACACTCGCTCCTGTCTCCTCCTCCAGGTTCTGTAGTCGCGTCCGCAGTCGCTGATCGAACTCAAGATCGACGACGCGACGTGAGAGATCCGTGAGGCATATCCTATTGAGACCGAGCGCGCCGCACAGTTCGCGCGGCCCGCGCTCCCAGACGTTTCCGCCGGCTGAGTGGTAGAAGGCCGCGTAGTCGTCGCTCATTCCCAGCAGACAGGCCGGGGCGTTGTCTGAGATGTATGGAGTAAGCTTCATCTCACCCTCCCAGTCGGGAGGCATGAGCCAGATCCGGTAGAACGAGTAGTAGTGGAATCCGTCGGGGTGGTAGAAGCGAGTCGACGTGTCCTCGGCCATCACGTAGATGCCGCCGCTCTCCCCGGACCAGCCGATCGGAGCCGCAGCCGTGTCGGCCTCGATCACACGCCAGGTCGCAGGGATGATGTCCTCAATCTGCGCAACGAGGCTTTGCAGACCGCCGTCGAGCGGGACCGCCGCCCCGGCCACAGCAGCAGCGAGCAGAACAACTGCTAGTATCGTCGCTTCGAGTCTTCTCATTTAGTGTCCGGAAGTACGCACAGTTGCCCGCAGCCCGCCGCGATGTCACTCCCACGGCTTATCCTACGGACAACCGTGGGGCACTGTCGCCTCAGGCTTGTGATGAAACTCGTGAACGTCTCGTTGTCAGGGGCCTTGTACCGCGCACCCTTCACCTCATTGTAGCAAATGACATTGATCTTTGCCAGCATGCCGCTCGCGAGCCTGCCCAACATAGTGGCCATCTCCGGCGAATCATTGACACCCTTCATGAGCACGTACTCGATCGTGACCAGTCTCCCGACGGTCTGAGCATAGTGTTTGAGTGCACCCATCAGCTCGTCCAGGGGATACTTCCTGGCGATCGGCATGAGGTGCGCGCGGAGTTCCTGAGTTGGCGCATTGAGCGAGACCGCCAGGTTGATCTGGAGGCCCTCATCGGCAAGCCGTCTGATACCGGGCACGATCCCCGCTGTCGAGACCGTCATTCGACGCGCCCCGATTGAGAGTCCCCACGGTGCGTTGGCGATCCTGATTGTCTTCAGAAGGGCGTCGTAGTTGTCGAGCGGCTCACCCATCCCCATGAAGACGAGGTTGTTGAGTCTCACAGGATCCAGGCGCTTCTGCAACCGGAGGACCTGCTCGACTATCTCGCCAGGGGAGAGGTTACGCCTGAATCCCATCGCACCCGTTGCGCAGAACCTGCACTTGAAACGGCAGCCGACCTGGGTCGAGATGCACCCCGTGTGCCGCTCGTCATCCGTCAGAATGACCGCCTCGATCCGCGCGCCGTCAGTGTACTCGATCAGAAGCTTCTCGGTGTCGTCTATGGCCGAGCGCTTCGCACGCACGACCTTGGAACGTGTCACGGATGCCCTGGAGGCTAGGGACTCTTTGAACGCTTTGGAGAGGTTCTTCATCTCGGAGATGTCCTGGATGCCCTTCGTGAAGAGCCAGCCGGCCATCTGATCGGCTCGGTAGCGTGGCTGGCCCAGCTCAGAGACCAGCTCCTCGAGCTCCGATAGAAGCATGCCCTTTAGGTCGGGAGTACGATTCGTCACAGAGAGAGTCCTTATGGTTGTGTCTCGTTTACGGAGCGCAGAGGCGCCGCTCAGGTCTGGCGGCACCGATTCCCATGTTCCACCCTAATCATACACTGCGATGTGCGTTTGTGGAAGCCGCCACAGGCCTTGACTGCCGGGGCGCTCTGATGTTAGTCCTTGTCACGATACTGTGAGGGATCGTGCCCGCCAACGCAGGGGACCGCATGACACGACTTGGCGAGATGATATGTGAGCTGGGAGACGCGACACGGTTGCGTGTCCTGTTCGCGATTCTGGATGCACGGAAGAACGTCTCGCAGATCGTCGCCGAGCTTGAACTCGCGCAACCGCAGGTCTCGTACCATCTTCGGAGACTGAAAGATGCCGGGCTCGCCGTCGAGGAGAAGGACGGACGCTGGGTCTGGTACCAGGTCGACTGGGACTCACCGGATGCCCGTGTGCGGGAGCTTCTGGACCTCCTGGCCAGGTGGTCCGGCGACACGCACGGCATTAGCCCTGTCATCGTGCGCGAGGGCACTCGCGCCCAGCGCGAGCGAACCCGCCCCTCGGGCGGGCGCACTGCCGTCTCAGTCGAGCGTCCCGACGCGACTCCGCTTGTGCGGGAACGCGAGGAGCTGGAGGATTTCCTGCTCTAGGGCGTACGGCAGGGCCCCAAGCAATCCGTCTGTTCCTGAATGGGGCTCGCCAGAAGCGGGATTCCCATTGACAGCATGGCCTCCCAAACGCTAGAATGTAATTGGACTCGTTAAATCTGTACAGGATCCCCCCATGTAGCGTCAACCCGCCGCCGGCGGGGCATGTCGACGCACACCCCCTAGGCGGCGAACAACGCTGTACAGGGACAAGGCTACTCCTCAGAAACCACAGGGAGGTACCTATGCACATGAGAAGGGTGCTCATCCTGCTCGTGGTTCTCGCGCTGGGCTCGTTGCTCATTGCGGGAGCGGCGAACTCAGCGATTCGGACGGATGGCCCGTCCGGCGACTCTCAGGTGGACTCTTCGATCACGTACATGGACGGTGATGGGGAAGTCGGTGGTGACGATGATCGTTGGGGCGACGCGATGCCAGGTGACCCGGAGGACATCCCGGATCCGGAGGTTCCTGGTGAAATCGGCGATCCTGGAGACGGTGGCGACGGACAAGTTGCGAAGCAGTTCATTGCACAAGGCGGACTGTGGAGCGTGCGGATGCGGATGGTCCTGAACTGGATGTTCTGGATCCTCTGAGTGTTCTGATGTTCGTCCGAATTTCCTGACCTTAGCGCAGGGACAGGACCATGAGCGACAAGGGAAAAGACAAAGCGCCGGAACGCGAGATGTTGAAAGCGTTCGAGAAGGTGCTGAAGTCGCAAAGCGGCAGAGATGCTGCAGTCGCGGCGATGCGCTTGGGCGATGTCTATCTCGAATCCGATAGCTACACTGATGCGCTGAGCTATTTCGAACAGGCCGAGGTCGGGGAGCTTCGTGAGAAGCTCACCGACCCTGAGGCCGCCGCCCTTCTGGTGAGGATCGCGAAGTGCCACCTTGGTCTCGGCAGTTACGATGACGCCAGGCGCAAGTGCGCGACACTGGACGACCTCGATCTCAGTGAAGATGATGGATCAGCGTGGGCCGATGCGAACGTCGTGCTCGCCCGCGTCGAGATCGAGAGCGGACGCTACGACGAGGCGCTGCGTGCAGGACGGAAGGCCTACGAGATCCTGAGAACAAGGCCTGACAGCCCGCTTCTGGCTGAGGCAGGCAAGGTCCTGGGCATCGCGAACGCCGAACTGGGCAACATCAAGGCGGCGCGCGACTACTTCACAGACTACCTCGTAACACAGAAGCGCCTCGGCGATGAAGCCGGACTCGCTGCCGCCTACAATAACCTGGGCGTGTTGGCGAAGCGGTCGGGCGACTTCCACGGCGCGCTCGAGTACATCGACAGTGCTCTCACCATCGACCGGAGACTCGGTCACGCGATGGCAATCGCGGACCGTCTCACCAACCTCGGCATCATCCTCTACAAGCTCTCCCGCTGGGGTGAGGCGGAGACTAAGCTCAACGAAGCACGCGCGCTCTACGGGCAGATCGGCGCGACTCGTGGCCTCGTGGCCGCGGAGTCGGCGCTCGGCAACATCTTCCGCATGCGGCGCGAGTGGGGAGAGGCACAGAGGCTCTTCCAGAACGCTCTCTCGACAAGCCAGGAGAACGGGTACTTGAGGGCCGAGGCTCTGGCTCTCGAGTTCATCGGTCATCTGGAGATGGATCGCGGCGAGTATGAGGAGGCGCTTAGGAAGTTCAATCGAGCGCTCGGATGCGCTTACAGACTTTCGTCAAACAGCGACGTTGTGGGCGAGGTCCTGAGGAGGCGCGCCGAAGTCTACATGGAACTCGGCAGGCTCGACGAGGCGGAGCGTGACTGCTCCGATGGCATCAAGCTCACGCGTGAGATCAACGACAGCCTCGAAGAGGGTGCGACCCTCCGCGTATTGGCCGGTGTCTGCTACGCGAAGGGGGAACGGACCGCCGCCGAGGTTCTCATACACAGGGCAGAGGAGATACTGCGTCGCATCGGCGAGTCGTTCGAGCTCGCGAGGGCGGCGCTCACGGATGGTATCGGCCTCAGGGAATCATCGGTCGGGGACGAACCGCCGATCGATCTGATCGAAGCCAGGCTCTCGTCTGCGGCCGCCATCTTTGCGCGCATCGGCCTGCCGAACTGGGTGGCGCAATGTGAGTTTGAACGCGGCAAGGCGCTCAAGGCGAGCGGACTGCCCGACCGTGCGCGCAGGTGGCTGGAGAGCGCACGACTCAGATTCGAGGCGGCGCACGACAGCCATGGTCTGGCTAGAATCGACGCCGCACTCATGGAGCTGGATGCGATTCTGGCAGACGCGGGAGTAGTTCGCCGGGGTCGGTACGCACTGATTGCCAAAGGCTACAGGTTCCTTGAGACGACGGAGCCGAGTCCCGACGACCTCCATCGCTTCGCCGGAGAGTTGGCGAGCGCTCTGTCGGCGGACCGGCTGGTTCTCTTCCAGGTCGCCGAAGGAGGCGCCACGTCGGTGACGACTTCGGTCGATACCACGGGAAGAGGGGTGTCGGATGTGAGCCGGTTCGTGCGGACGACGGTTTCGAAACGCGGTCATTCGCGTCCTCTCGTCGTCAGCAACGGACATTCCCACGGTGCCTTCACCCAACCCGAAGTGGGCGCGCTCGCGCTCCTGCCGGTGGAAGTCGGGTTCGACCGCGAGCGAGTCTACCTCGTGTACGCGGATCGCTCTCGAGGTGACAGGTCGGTTGCGTTTACGCAGAGCGACGTGGAGTTCCTGAGTGCGTCAGGCCGGGTGCTTGGCCTCACCCACTCACGCGTCGGTGGGACCATGGTCTTGCGCTCGACGGACGAGGAGGCCGATAAGCTGCTAGACTCGGCTGAGACGGTCGGGCTCATCACGCGAAGCCCCGAGATGGTCCAGATCCTGGCTACGATCGAACAGCTGGAGGACAGCCGTGTTCCGGTTCTCATACGCGGAGAATCGGGTGTCGGCAAGGAGCTGGTTGCCAAGGCTATCCACTCCAGCAGCACGACGGCCACCGGAAGGTTCGTGGCCCTGAACTCCGGCGCCATCGCTGCAAACCTCCAGGAGAGCGAGCTCTTCGGGCACGTCCGGGGTGCTTTCACGGATGCCGACCGCGATCGACAGGGCCTTGTCGAGGCCGCGGCCAATGGAACGCTTTTCCTCGACGAGATAGGTGAGATGAGTCCCGGGCTCCAGGTGAAGCTCCTGAGATTCCTCCAGAATGGCGAGTTCCGGAGGGTGGGAGAGAGCGTCACGAGGACGAGCAATGCCCGCGTCGTCTCCGCCACGAACAGGGACCTGCGAAAGGACGTCGAGAGCGGCGAATTCAGACGGGACCTGTTCTACAGACTCTGCGCCATTACGATAGAAGTGCCTCCGCTCAGGGAGCGCCCGGAGGACATCCCGGGGCTGATGGACCACTTCCTTGAGCTCTACGCGAAGCGAGAGGGGAAGACGATCCCCGGGTTCACGCGAGAAGTGAGGGAGCTCTTCCTGAGGCACGGATGGCGTGGAAACAACGTGCGAGAGCTGGAGAACGAAGTCCGTCGCGGTGTTGCCCTGACCAAGAGCGGCGAGACCATCGGCATGGACAAGATGAGTCCCGAGATCAGGACTCGTGTCGATGTGGGTACGGGCGCCGAGGCCGATGAGGGTGGCCGCCGGTCGCTCAGGGATGAGGTTGACGCGCTGGAGCGAAGCCGGATCCTCGAGGCGCTCGACCGCACAGGGTGGAACAAGCAGCAGGCAGCCGAGATCCTGGGCATATCGCGCACGGGTCTGCACGCGAAGATGAAGAAGCACGGAATCGGGTAGCCCTGCCTGTGAGCGACTACGCGTGCCGCCGTCGATCTCACCACAAGTCAACTACCGAACTCCATCCGTATCGGGCCGAAGTCGGCCCGTTTTTCATTGCCGCTCAGGGCCACTCGGGAGGCGTCCCTCAGGCTCTCCGGAAGCGTCCAATCTCTGACACGGCGTCGTAAACGTGACGGTCGCGTAACTGCTGTTACTTGACCAAGTTAGCGGCAATCCCCTTCAAGAGCGTCCGATCTGCGGTCAAAACCTGCCACCGTTCACCGATATGAGACCTGGTCAACTTACTCACGGGTGCCGTAACTTGCAGAGGGTAGGTGGTTTAGCTCTGCTGATCGGGAGCACGATTAGGGGGCCGATTGGCCCAAACTGGCACGATGTCTGCCCTTAAGGAGGTTAGAACTTTGACAACAGGACTTGGAAGGGGGTGTGGCCGTGAGTGAGATTATCAGGGGGGCGAGAGCGGTCGGTCTATGGCCCTCCTCCCTTCCAGGAATCACAGGCTCTCCGGATTCATCGGGGAGATGACATAGAAGAGAGAGAGTAGCCATGCCGAGCGCGGCGAGAGTTAAGATAATAATCGTGATCCTGCTCATCGGAATAGCCTCGCCGTTCCTCGGCTGAACTTGAACAGCTGCTACACCTCCTGGCACCTGCCGGTAGCTGCTACGATAGAGAAGAAACACGGGGTGACAACAAGGAGTGACACCAACGAGGCAGCACCCAACAGCTCTCCACATGGACTTCATCCGTCCCGCACCACTGGTCAGCTGCACTCTCCTCCCAGGATGGGGTCCAGCCCACGAAGCCGGCAGGCGCGAGCAACCTTCCACAATTCGCCTGCCGGCTCTCCGCATTCAAGGGCGATGTAGTATGTAATCCAAGTAGACAGTTCAGGCAGTGCGCGGCGTGGCCATGAGGCCACGCCGTTCTCTATATTCGCGTCCCTTTGCGCTGCCTGCAATGATATCGACCCTGCTCAGTCTCAGTCCGTCTGAGCTGGTCGGCAACTTGCTTCCTGCAGTACCTACCTCTGAATCCACGGATACTCCCCAACGGGTCAAACCTAATAGTGGCAGCAGTACCGGCACCAGCCAACAGACGAAGCCGATTCGACATGCAGGAGGAACTGCGCATCGTCGCGTCCAGCTTCGAGTCGTCCGTCAGTCGTCTCCGTTCGGAGAACACGATGTCGGACAGGGGCATCAGACCGACCAACATCGCCGTCGCGCTTCCGTTCCTTCTGATCGAGGGCATACGGTTTGAGGGCGACCGTGATGCCGCCAGAGCGATGTCTCTGGGGAACGCATTCGCCACAGCGCACTTCCTTTCCCAGGATGGATTCCTGGACGGCACAAGTGACGCCGGCCCGAGAGCGTTGGGCTTCTGTGACAGATGTCTGTCCGAGTTCGTTCGCCTGTACGGCGAGCTCTTGCCTCGGGAGAGCGAGTTCTGGCAGCACTACGACCGGTTCATGGATGAGTACTTCTCAAGCCTCGAGTGGGAGCTGTCGATCCACCACGGTGACGGAGGTGTCGGGGCCGTCGGAGATGATGAACTCGATCACACGCTTCTCCATCTGGGAAGGAAGATGTCACCGCTCAAGGTCACGGCGGCTGCCGTGGCCACTCTCGGTGGGCGTCCGGATCTTCTTCCAGTCATGGAACGGCTGATAGAGGAGTACCACGCCGGTTACCAGCTGGCCGATGATCTGGTCGATCTTCGCGAGGATCTGGAAGCGCATCGGCCGTCGGCGACAGTGTGGATGCTCCTTCGGTGGAGCGGCCGCACCGAACTCCCGGAGGGGCTGTCGGCGAGAGGTCTCATCAGGATGGCGGTCGAGTCCGGCGCACTGAAGAGAGTCACTGGAACGATGGAGGCGTGCTACGCGCGCGCACTCGCTGCGGCAGAGGATCTCCCATGCCCAGAGCTCGCGGAGTTCCTGGGCGCCGTGCTTCGCGACGCCGCCCGCGGTAACGCCCGAATGACCCGCCGTCTGTCACTTGAGGCGCGAGCCGCCCGAACCGATCCGGAGCACTGCTCGATTCCGGGTGCGCCCGATGCGCACGACTCCGACCCATGCGGCTCCGTCTCGCATGGCTTCGATCCGGACGACTCCGTCGCGCGCGCAATCGTGGCGGCGCGTGAGCTGCACACGTTCAGTGTGGCAGGGAAGGAGTTCGCATTCGATCCGGCGTCCGGGTTCTTCTTCGAGGCAGACACCGTCGCCCGGGACACCATCAGGTGGCTCAGGAGACGGGCGCCCGAGGCTGAGCGGGCCGTACTCGAGCTCAACCACGGCGCGGCCTCCGTCCGAACCGGCATATCCGAGGTGGCGGGATTGGCGTCCGATGGGAAGCCCTGTCAAGACGGGCGACAGGCCGGGGCGATCGAGATATCCATCAAGTCGCTCGCGCTCAATGTGAGCAATATCTGCAATCTCTCGTGCACCTACTGCTATCTCGGAGCTGCGCCGGCCTCTCGGGTGGGCGGCGGACGTCATGAGGAGAGCACGGCCGGTGATACCATGACCGAAGATGTCGCCTTCAAGGCCGTCGACGTCCTGATGCGCGAGTCGTTCGGCGAGCCGGAGGTGTCAATCGTGTTCTTCGGCGGAGAGCCTCTCCTTGCGACGGAGCTGCTCCGGCCGGTCGTTCGATACGCGAGGGAGCGGGCCAAGGAGGTGGGGCGGCAGATCCACTTCCATATGACAACGAACGGAACACTGCTCAGACCAGGCACCGCGGAGCTTCTCGCCGAACTCGGGATCGATTGTCTCATCAGCATGGACGGCAGCGAGGAGGATCACGATGCCAATCGCCGCTTCCGAAACGGCGATGGATCCTACGCGCACATCATCCGCAATCTGAAGGAGTTGCCTCCCGGCTTCAATGTGGGTGTTCGGGCGACCGTGACCGAGTCATCGGGATCACTGACCGCCCTTGTGGAGCATCTCACGGGGCTCGGCTTCTCCATGGTGCACCTGGCGCCGGTGAGTGGGACGAGCATGAAAACGGAGTTCGCCCGCAGGCTCTGCTCTGAGTTCGAAGCACTTGCCGAATCGGAACTCGACGCGCTCCTAAGCGGCTCGCGCCCGTCGGTGAGCAGCTTCACCGAGCCCATGGCGCTCCTGGCCAGCGGGTCTCGCCGCGACTCTCCGTGTGGCGCCGGGGCGCGCTATCTCTGTGTTGCGACGGACGGGACGCTCTATCTCTGCCACAGATTCGCCGGCAACGGCGCCTTCGCCGTGGGACACGTGGCCGGTGGCATCGACCGCGGGGCGATCGCGTCACTGCTTGGGAGATTGCGGGCAGCATCGTCCGCCTGTCTCAACTGTTGGGCACGTGACCTGTGCGGTGGCCCCTGCTATCACGATCTGGAGACGATGCCGCACGAATCCGTGGGGCACGATGCGGTGCGGTGTTCGGTACGGAGGAGGATCATCGAACTCTCGATGTGGCTGTATGCGGAGCTTCCGGAGGAGCAGCGGAGGCGCCTGCGTGGTCGGGCGCGAGGCGACGCCCACCGCGAAGCAAAGGTGAGTGATGAGACAAGGGTGAGAGAGAGGGGGTGATAGGGTTGAAGCACATGAAGCTGGCGAACGGCATCAGAGGGACGGCCGAGGTCGCGGCGCAATCGGAGACGAGCGAGATATGTTTTGTCGATTATTCACAGTGTCCTTCGTCGGATCTCTGCTGGATCCTGGATGCTGGGTGCGGATGCGAGCAGCATGACAACTGCTTCATTGATACGGGGTAGGTGCAGGGGGCGGTGATGTTTGGGAAGGGGATCAGACGATGAATCATCTCAGGTTGGCGAACGGCGGTCCGGACTCGTCGGGTGCTGTGCCGGACTCGCTCTTGTGCTACATCTTCATTGACTGGGGAGACTGCGGCTCTGTCGATCAGTGCGGGTTTGATTTCGGAAGCTGCGGCAACAGAGACGTCTGTCTCGTCGATTACTAGGGGGAAGAGATGAGAGCCGCGTGTGGGTGTTCTGTGGGCGCCATGGCGACGCGATCGATAGGGGTCATCACAGTCGCAGCGATCCTGTGTGCAGGGGCACTCACCGCGGCGCATGCCGGTGCCGGCGTGGAGGCGTCCTCGACGTCGGACATAGCCTCGCCGGTGGTCGCCGGCTCAGTGAGGCTGAACGAACTGTGGGCGATGAACCTCGGCGTCGCGGGCGCGAACGTCGCCGAGGCGCTTCTTGCGGACCTCGACGGGGATGGGATTCGCGATGCCATCGTGACAATGGGCAAGGGGAGGGAATCCTCCACGGTGATCGCGCTCGAACTCGAGGAAGAGGTTGAGATCTGGCGCGCCGATTACGCGGCTGCGGTCCATGTGCTCGCGGTCGACCTCCCGGGCTCTCCGGGGGGGGATGTAGTGACGTGTTTCGCGTGCAGCGTTCTGATTCAGAGCGGCGCCACCGGCAAGGCCCTCGCGGAGTGCGGGCTGTCAGGGAAGGTCCGTGGTGTCGGCGTTGCGCGAACGACATCCGGAGAGCAACTCATAATCGTGACTGTTCGCGGCGACAAGAGCGATTACATGGTGGCCCTGGAACTTCCCGGCCTCGTCGAACGCTGGAGAAGGATCGCTACGCATGACAGCAGCGTGTTCGGGGACGGGTTGTCGAAGCTCAAGTGCGCCGATATCGACGGGGACGGTGCGTCGGAGATCCTGGTCGTGGAGAACGCGAACGTCCTCAAATGTGTCTCATCGGCCGGCGACGATCTCTGGAGCTTGAAGCTGGGTAAGAAGGGCCGCCTGAACCCCGAGGGTGTCGCCAGCAATGTGCCCGTCGTCGCAGATCTGACCGGTGATGGGTACAACGAGGTCGCCGTCGGTTGCTTCGCCGGCGCACTTATCGTTCTGGATGGAGCGACAGGCGATGAACTGGTTCGCGTGCTGTTCGGCAACGAGTCTCACAGGGAAGTGCTAGCCAGCAAGCGACTGCCGCGTTTCATCAGAGACGCGATCGCAGGGACCGGGGAACCGATAGGCGAGATGGCGCCGGTCGATGTGGATGGCTCAGCCGGCTGTGAGCTTGTCTTTGGCTGTAGTGACGGCATGCTGTACGCGGCAGCGCCCAAGTGGGAGAGGCGCGTCTGGGAAGTTGACCTCGGAGGTGATGTCTACGACGCGCCCGTGCCCGTCGCGCTCGGGAACGCAGGATCAGGCCGAGCCGCCGTATCGTGTCTCGTGGCGTGGCATGAGCGAGGCGCCCAGGTGCTCAGGCGGGAAACAGGCGAGGAGATCGTTGCTCTCCCCGATGGCATCGGGGTGTCGGATGTGCTCGTGTGTGATGTGAACGGCGACGGCGGGGATGATCTCATCGTGATAAGCGCGCGCACCCAGAGTATCAAGGCGTTCGAGTTCCGCGTGGTCGCCGGCGGGGTTGTGGCTGATGGGGTCGCAGCGGGCGGGAATGAACGGTGAGAGTTATGGGTTCTGCAATGAAGGCCCTGGAGTTCACAGGCGTCGGCAAACACTTCCTGCGCCGCGGGCAGAGACTGGACGCGCTGAGAGATCTCAGCTTCACCGTGGCGCCGGGCGAGGCGGCCGCTCTCATCGGTCCGAACGGCGCCGGAAAGAGCACGGCGCTCCGCATTGCCACCGGACTCCTCAAGCCGTCGCTCGGGCGTGCCGTAGTCTGCGGCTTCAACGTGACTCACCGGGCAGCGCATGTTCGACGCCGTGTAGGGGTCTCCCTTGGCGCCGAGCGCTCGTTCTATGTGAGGCTGACGACCAGAATGAACCTCGCATTCTTCGGGCGTCTCGCCGGTCTTAGTGGCAGGGGACTGTCTTCGGCCATCGACCGCGTGGCGGAAGAGCTTTGTCTGGAGCCGTGGCTGAACGTGCGCGCCGGCCGGCTTTCCAGGGGAACCGGCTCGCGACTGGCTGTGGCGAGGGCCTTTCTTGGTGGGCCGGAGCTCCTTCTTCTGGATGAGCCGTTTGCTTCTCTGGACGTCGTCGGGTGCGCTCTCGTGTGTTCCGCGATCGAGCGGAGGCTCAAGGACGGATGCGCCCTCGTGATGGCGACTCACAGGATGGGGGAGTCGCGCTTCTGCGAACAGGTCGTGGAATTGGGGTGTGAATGATGTCACGGGACGTCATGAATCTCGCCTGGGCCTTCGTTGTGAGGAGCGCACTGACGTACGCGAGCTACCGGTCGAAGCTGCTTCTGGGGTTCGCGTCACTTATCCTGTCCGCGATCACCTTTCTGTTTGTGGGGAGGGTCGTGGAACTGGCGGGGCCCGGCTTCGAGGATGAAGTGGGGATGACCTACACGGCCTTCGCGCTCATCGGTGTAGCCGTTCACGGTGTCGCCGCCTCGGGGCTTCACGCCTTCCGCAAGGCCGTCAGGCGGGAACAACTCCAGGGTACCTTCGAGCAACTCGTGTCGAGCGGCAGGTCCATCACGTTGCTCGTGTTCCTGGCGGGGCTATCGGAGACCATCATCGGACAGGGCGCAGTGCTCGGGCTGGCAGTGATCGTCCTGGTCCTGCTCAATGTGACGATTCCGGTCACACTCACTGCGCTTGCGGCAGTGATCCTCTACTCCCTGACAGTGAGTGGAATCGGGCTTGTCTCGGCCGGCCTCATCATGATCTTCAAGGAGGGGGAGCCCGTGTCGTGGGCGTTCGGAACGCTTTCAGGATTGCTCGGCGGTGTCTACTTCCCGGTCTCGCTCATGCCCATCTGGCTGCAGAGGGCAGCCTGGGTGTTTCCCACATCGCACGTTCTCCCTGTGGTCCGGGCCGGGTTTCGCGGGTCGACTCAGGCCGCGTCCACCGCCATTGCCGGCGCCGCGTCCACCACCACACACCTTGTCTTTCTCCTGGTATCGGCCGCTGTCTCGGTCGTGGTCGGCCTCATTGTTCTCGGACGAGCGTGCGACCATGTCCGGGTCACCGGAACGCTTCGTGAGTACTGACGCTCCATCTCACACAAACCGCACCTGTCTCCCGTACGGTGCACTCTCCGCGATTGTCCTTGCTCTCCTCGTCTCTCCTGGTGTCTAATCAAAAACTGCTGTATTCCGACTTGCGCACCCGTCCGCATCGAGTCTTGGCACAGCCACGTCGGCACGGCCGCCGTGGACGGCCGTCGTGGACGGCGGGCGAGAGTGTCGATAGAAGCCTCCCCGGGAGTCCGGCTTGAGAAGGTCCCGAGTCACATACATCCCCATTACGTCGATCATCGTCGGCGTCTTCGTTATCGCAGCCGTGGTCGTGGTCACATCGATGCGCGACATCGAAAGAGGGCGGCTGCACGTGGCTGACGGCATGGAGCGCAAGGCAGGCGCGATGCTCATGTTTCTGAGTACCGATCTCAGAACCGAGCTTGTCTCTCCCAGGTGGCAGCTGTCACGTCTCGAGTTCTTCCTCTCCGAAGCTGCCAACCGCAGCCAGGCTGAGTATCTTGCCCTTCTCGATTCCGATGGAATTGTTGTCGCGCACAGCGACACTGCGATGGTCGGCGCACCTCACATCGGCTGGCTGCCGGCGGAGGACAGACTGGACGCATCACCCATTCACAAGAAGCGCGTTACCATCGAGGGGCACACCCTTCAGCAGTACGTGACGGCCATCGACATACATCCGGCAATGCTCTGCGAGCCGCCACCACGACAGTTCGGGCGCAGAATGAGGCCGCGCTGTGACATGCAGGCAGTGGTAGTACGCCTGTCCGAGCTCTTGGGAAGGCCTATCGATCTGTCGCACCCAACACGCGTCTACGGAGTAGTGGCGCTCGATCCCAGTGAGATCGAGGCGACGTTCGCCCTCTCGCGCAATCGCACCATTCTTCTGGCCACCATCCTGATCGTGGTCGGTGGAGCCGCCATCTACTTCCTCTTTGTGACGTCTGCATATCGTACGACGCAGACGGCGCTCGCCAACATGCGCACGTACACGGAGAACGTCATTGAAAGCATGGCGAACGGGCTGATGTCCGTCGACGCCGATGGGCACATCGTGACCGTGAACTCGCGGGCGCGCACTCTGTTTGGACTGGGTAATGCCGACGTGGTTGGACGAGCTCTCGACGATGTGGCCGGTCTCGATCCCGGTCCGGAGAGCGTGGGAGTAGACCTCGTGCTGCGCGGTGAGAAGAACATAGTGGAAGTGGAAGCGATAGCCGTCGTCGGGGGGGAGAAGATCCCCGTCTCGGTTAGCGCATCGCTGCTCCGGGGCGAGGACGGGAAGCGAGCGGGAGCGGTCCTGCTCTACCAGGACCTGCGCGAGATCGAGGAGCTGAAGGGTGAGTTGGAGCGAGGACGTCACCTCGCCTCACTCGGCAGACTTGCGGCCGGCGTGGCTCACGAGGTGCGCAATCCCCTAAGCTCGATCAAAGGGTTTGCACAGTTCCTCCGCAGCAAGTTCAGTCCGGGGTCTGAGGAGGAGCGATACTCCGATATCATGATCGAAGAGGTTGAGCGACTTGATCGAGTCGTGCAGGAGCTGCTTGATTTCGCGAAGCCTGTCGTTGCTGAGATCCGTCCGAGCGACACGAACGCCATCGTCGAGGACGCGCTCTCGCTCGTTTCGGAGGATGCGGATTTCAAGAACGTCAAGATCGTCACCGAGCTGGCCGAGAAGCTGCCGCACATCCTCGTGGATGCGAGACAGGTGCGTCAGGCGCTTCTCAATGTGCTTCTGAACGGAATGGAAGCGATGGGAGACGGCGGGACGCTCAAGGTGACAACGACGATCGTTGCTCCCGAGGGTGGCGCGACCCTGGCGAGCGCAGACGCGCGACCGCCGCACGTCGCTATTGAAGTCACAGACACCGGTGATGGGATGAGTGAGCAGGAGCAGGCGAAGCTGTTCGAACCGTTCTACACGACGAAGCCGACAGGAACCGGGCTGGGATTGACGATAGTATCGCGGCTTGTGGAACAGAACGGCGGCCACATCCATGTCACGAGCACGAAGGGGACGGGAACGACGTTCTCGATGGTGTTCACGACATCGCCTGGAAAATCGAGCGGAGGCTTGGGCTAGCGGCCGGCTTGTCAGGGCAGCGTGGACGCCACGACAGCCCGGCGAGCATTCGAGCATATCGGGGAGCATGTCCGGATGGCCAAGAACCACCTCAGAATCCTGG
>DAOVNE010000258.1 GCA_030630395.1 Candidatus Eiseniibacteriota bacterium | reverse complement strand
GTAGCTCCCGACGGATCAATCCCGCCGTGGATGTCGTTCGTGAACACGATGGACAGGTGGATCAACCCATCGCTGTCTGAAGCGCCCCACGCCGGCGCCACAGCCAGAGTGGCTATAGCGACCGCAAGTATCAGCGTGAGCCTTCGTCGGATTATCATTATCTACTTCTCCTCGCCCGGCGACCGGGCGGCTAGAATCGGTGCGTAAGACTCACCATCGCCGTGGTCGTCGTCTCACGGATGCGACCGTCTTCGACATCGTACTCCCTCACGCCCAGCTGCCCCCCTACATCCAACCTCACGCCGACGAGGTCCAGCCCGAGACCGATGCTGAATGCAGCTCTCGTGGTCTCGTCATCCATGTAGGACGGCTGGTAGAGGAAACCAAACCGGGCCTGTGTCGTGTTGAAGAACTGATGCTCCACGCCCACGCGGTACTCGACCGTGTCGCTGAGATCCAGATCTTCAATGAGGCTGTCCTCAAACTTCGACCACTCCGTGTATTCGATATCCAGACTCACGGTGGTCATTATCTCGTTGCGCGGGTGGTACTCGAACCCCACACCGATCGCCGAGGGATATGAGTACTTCATGTTGCCGTCGACTGTTTCGTCCTGGGTGCTCTCACCGCTGTAGTCGGCAGCCAGCTCGAAGCTCGAGCGATAGACGACGGCCACGTCCACACGATGCAGCTTCTCGACCAGAAGCCCGACGGTAAACTGGGTCCCCGAGAAACCATCCGACGTGAACCAGCTGTCCACATCGGTCTCATCGGAGTACTCCGGATAGACCCATCGCTCCTCTGCGCTCGCCTGCCCTCTCAGGAAGTCGACGCCGAGCCCCAGGTAGACTTCCGGTACGACCTCGTGGGCCAGAGTCACGGTGTAGGCGTTGACGCCGCCCTCGCCCTCGTTCCAGTAGTCGTAGAGAATCTTGTCCATCGGCTCAGCCTGCGTGTCGGAGTCCCTGTACTGGACGTGGTATGTGTAGCACATGTCCAGCCGTGGGTGGTATCCGACCGCCACGGCCGGAGCCCAGTCGTAGTCGCCCGACGGCTTCCACGAGATCGTCCCGACGTAGCGATCGTACATCGTCGAGTTGAAGGCGTAGGTGTTGTAGCCGATGATGCCCTCAAAACTGTCGTAGAGAGGCTCCTCTCTTGACTCCTCCGCCGTGAGCAGCATCGCACTCACAGCAAGCTCGAGCCCGACAGTCTTCGCAACCAGCGCGGGGTTCAGTCCCGCACCACGCGCCCCGTCTGCGGACGCCAGTCCGGCCCCACCAAGCGCCAGCGATCTGGCGTCACCGGCAGGTACGAGCTCCCCGTAGTGCCACTCGGCGTACGAGAACGCAGCGGCGCTCCCGCACAGACTCGCGACAGCGAGGAGAGCCATCACGACCGTGAATCCTCGTCGCATCTTCTGCCTCCCCAATCTATTGATTCCCTGATTATGCTCTCGATTCATATCCATTGCCCCCGCTTCGGCTACCACGAGTAGTCAAGCTGGACTCGGAAGCCTGCGTTGTCGTCCCTGACGTAGAACCCGTTCGGCTCCGGGTTCCCAGGCGGGTTCTCCCCGTATTCCCTCGCGTCCACATAGCTCAGAGGGAACGACTGGTTGTTGGTCCACCTGAACCTGAGTGACAGGTGATCGGAGATACGATCAGAGATCGATATCCAGTACCTGAAGGCGTGGTCGTCGATGATCGTGAACGACCCATCCTCGAAGAGCCAGATGAAGCCGTCGTAGTAGAGAACCGATCCCGTCACCTTCAGCCAGTCGCTGAAGTTGTGGGTGACGGCGGCCCCGATCGCATACGACGGGACTGCGGCCGATCCGACTTCCGGATACTCACCGTCAGCCTCCGGATTACCCGAGAGCCGCGGCCTTGGCGGCCACTCGATCCACGATCTCGACAGCATGAACTCGACTTCATCGTACTTCGAAAGCCTGTACTCGAGTCTGAACCGGGTCTCCACCTGCTCGTACTGCTGCGGCGACAGCGTGTTTTCGCCCAGACGACCCTGCCACTTCTGTCTCAGGTTCATCACGATGTTGTAGATGGGCTGGAATCTGAGCTTGACCACCAGGCGAGAGTAGTCGGCGCCGTCGGCCTTGCGCTCCCAGACGTCGTACTCGATCGACGGAGTCAGACGATCGGAGAACCTGTACCGGGAGTTGATATACAGCCCCCGTTCCGCCTGCGGCGTGACGGAGTTCACGTAGAGAAGACCGTAGAGCGGATCCGACAGGTAGTACTGATCCTCGAGTATCGTCCCCTTGTACCGCTTGTACTCAGAGAACGCACGACTGTAAGGATTGTCGAAATCCACATCGTAGTCCCGGTAGAGAGCGAGGAAGCTCAGGTTGCTGTAGGACGCGTAGGCATTGATGACGAACGCGTTTGCATCCTCCTCAAGGTCAAAGATCTCCCCGTCCTTGTCGAGCGCGGCGTACTCGCCGGCAAAGGCAACGTTGTCCAGGACGTACTGGAACTCCGCGCCGAAGACGCGTCTGAACTTGCCCGGGCTTGTGTAGCTTGAGAAGTACTCGCCGTCGGCAGCAACGAGTTTGTCCTCGTTGTCCTCCGGAACGATCCAGGCGACATCCATCGTGCCGTTCGGATCGTAACCTGACTTCCAGTACTTGTTGTAGCGACTCTCGTAGGCGCTCACGCCGATCCATGAACCCGGCGCGAAGCCGTACTTCACATTTGCGCCTACCGTCTGTTCATGAACTACGTCCTTCATGTCGCGCATACCGGCCGCGGCAAGGTCCTCGTTGCTGATGCGAGGCGACATGATGATGTACTGGTTGATGGTGCCGTCGGGATTGAGGACGGCGTCCTTCCAGTCATCAGAGTAGAAGACCACGCCTTTCACGTTGCCGAGCGTCATCTCAGTGGCGATACCGTTCAACTGATACTGCTGTGTCGGCGAGATGTCGCCCAGAACACCCATGTACCTCTTGTCCCACCCGTAGCCGGAGTTCCTCGGCTTGAAGTAGTCGGTGTTCTGCATCACCAGGCCCTGCCCGAAAGCGAGGGCGTAGTTTCCGATGACTATGTTGTCGAAGGTCACCGGACCGAGCGACTTGTCCCGTATCGTCGCGTGGAACTTGAAAGCGGTGAGTTCGTCATCGCCGAACCCCCTGTGCGCCAACGCTCCCGCGTTAATGTCCTGTCCCCATCTTCCACGGAACTTGTGCTGGTAGATGGGACCTGCGCCATCCAGATTGAGACGCTCCCACCAGGAGTCATACCCTCCGTCGGCGAAGTTCCGGTCCTCCT
>DAOVNE010000124.1 GCA_030630395.1 Candidatus Eiseniibacteriota bacterium | reverse complement strand
CGTCGAAGTCGAAGAGCGTGATGTTCTCGTAGGGATTGCCCGGGCCGCCATCGACGACAAGAAAGCCCGGCTCCCAGTAGAGCACACCCGTTCCGAGACCGCCTGGCGCTGCCTCGACGATCGCCACCACATCGCGGAGAAACTCGAACTGCCCATCCGGCGTCGCCGGGTAGTTGACGTGTAGCTGTGTCGAGTCGCCGACGAAGTTGTGCGTGTCATCATGCCAGTCGAGCGTCCACGGGTAGCCGGTCTCGACGATCATCAGCTCGCGCCCATATGTGAGCGCAAGGTCGTCCAGGTTGTCCCTGAGGTCCCAGATGGTCCCGTGCCACCACGGGTAGAACGAGAGCCCGATGATATCGAACGGGACGCCGCGCGTAATGAGGTTGTCGTAGAACCAGCGGCAGCCCTCGTTGTTCCCACCGTCTGCGTAGTGGATGATGACTGCAGTCTCTTCACCAGGCGCCAGGCTGTCTCGCACACCCTCGATACCGGCCCTCAGTAGCGCCTCCAGGTTGTCCCACTGCTCCGGCGTGTCCCACTCGCTTCCCTGCCAGCCGACGCGACTATCATCCCAGAGCATCCCCGGTGAGATCTCGTTTCCGATCTGCACATAGTCGGGGAGCGCACCCTCATCGCGGAAGCGTCGAACGACGGCGTTTGTGTATGCATAGACCGAGTCCACCAGTGCCTCGAGCGCGAGGCCTTCCCACGCCGCCGGTTTCGTCTGCTGCCCTGGGTCGGCCCACGAGTCGGAGTAGTGGATGTCGAGCATGAGCCCGAACCCGTGCGCCTTTACGTCCTGTGCGAACGCGACGGTCGCATTGAGCCCGTGCCAGGGCTCGGCGGGCGTGTGCCATAGCCTCAGTCGCACGATCTCGAAGCCGTGGTCGGCGCAGGCTGCCAAGAGGTCGACAGGGACCCCGTCGACGCGGTACTCGGCGCCGAGCGAGACGAGCTCTGGAGTGAAGGAGAGGTCCGCACCTGTCTGCACCGTGCCGGGCATCCACCCGGCGCGATGATCGAAGAAGACCGGGGCTATCTCGACTGGTCCCGTGCCGACGGTCGCGCTGCGGTCCGCGATCGAGTGCTCCCAGCGGTCGTGCGTGGCAAGAGGAATGACGAACTTGTATGGGTATTCCCCAGGAGCGAGATCCAGGATGATCTCGTAGATGCCGTCGCCATCGCCGTCATTCAGAACATCAGCGTTGCCGCTCCATCCGTTGAATGATCCTCGCACCACGACGATATCGACGTCCTGGTCGAACCGCTCGAACGAAGACTCGATGCGCATATCGACACGAAGCGTGACCGCCGCTCCCATGGCATCGAACGAACCCGAGGCCAGAAGAAGAACAACAGCAAGGACAACAGTCCCCGGCAGGAGGAGTGCTGATGAATGCGAGTACCTGGAGATGAATCTCCGCATCTCAGTTCCCTCCCCGGCCAGTGACGACTCGCGCTCTTCCAGCTTCATCACCAGCATCGCCCAGGGCAAGCGGGTCCGCCGCGGCGTCGTCCAAGGCAAGCAGGTCCGCAATCGACAGGACCTCGACATCCAGGCTGCAGCGAGCGACCATGTCCTTGAGCTGCATGACGCACGCAGGGCACTCGGTCACGACCACATCTGCACCTGTCGCCCTGATCGCTTCGGCCTTGCGTTCACCGATCGCTGCAGCCAGGTCGTAGTGCGTCAGATTGAAGGACCCACCTCCCCCACAGCAGCGGTCCGAGTCCTGCATCTCCACAAACTCGACCCATGGAAGCGTCCGGATCATCGTTCGCGGTTCCTCAGTGATCCCCTGCCCACGCGAGAGATGGCAGGGATCGTGGTACGTGACACGGAGGCGGCCAGAGCCGGTGTCCGCCCGGGTGGCAAACCGCTCATCTGCGGTCGCCCCACCTGCGGCGGACGTGTCATGCGCGGTAGGCGCGTCTCCGCCTGCGCTCCCTCGCAACGCGAGGAACTCGGTGAAGTCGAACACGGGGATGCCAAATCCACCCTCGATCCCGAGCGTCTCCTCGTACTCACGCTTGAGCGAGAGCCCACACGACGCGCATCCGGTCACGACCGCGTTGACCTCCGCGAGTCGGAACACCTCGATGTTCTTCCTCGCCAGCTCGCGGCCGGTCACGTAGTCACCGGCGTTGAACGCCGGCGCGCCGCAGCAGCCCTGGTTCTGCGGGATGACGACATCCACAGCGGAGCGCGCCAGGAAGGTAATAATGGCTTTCCCCGTCTCCGGGTAGATGAGATTGGTGGCACAACCCACGAAGAATCCGACGCGCCGAGCATCTCGGGCGATGCGTGTGCGATCGTGGGCGCGATCATCACTGGCAGAATGGCCCCTGCCGCCACCCGACTTAGCGCGCGTGCCGGACTCATCCCGTGTGCCCCCTGGCCGCCCATGAGCGGACACCCCGGCGGGGGCAAGAACCTGGGCAGAAACGACCTCCGGCATCGAGTGGATGAGCGAGCGAGGCGCGAATTGGGGAAAGATGCGGTCCCTGTTCATGCCGACGATCGGTAGAAACTTCCGGTAGACGCTGTCCTCGGGGAGGCCGCGGAGGACAAACCGCTGCATGAACGACGCGAACCTGCCGAACGGAGGGAGAAGCCGACCGCGCTTGAGAAGGTAGCGGAAGACGATGCGTTTCAGAGCGGGCAGGCGCCCCGCTTCGACGAAGCTGCTCCGAGCGGCAAGAATGAGATCGTCGACGCGGACATCGTTGGGGCAGCTCGTGACGCATGCCTTGCAGTTGAGGCAGAGCTGGATCCTCTCATCGAAGAGGTTCGTCAGATCCAGCTCACCGTCGAGCACAGCCCTGATGAGAGCGACCTTGCCCCTGGCGACGGCTCCCTCAACACCCATCTCAGCGAAGATGGGACAGACGGAACGGCAGGTGCCGCATGCGCGGCATTTTGCGGCGAGCTCACGCCTGAGTTCAAGTTCTCTTCCGGGTCCCATCGTGCTCAGGCCTCCGATGTACTTCGCACGAGCACACTAGCTTCCGGCGCCGATGCTCTCTATCGGCGGAAACACACCCGCGGGGTCAATCTCCTTCTTAAGTCGCAGAAGGAACTCCGACCATGCGGCTTGGACGACGCCCTCTGCATCGCGGGTCGCGACCTCATCCTCTCTTCGCATCGCTTCAAGCGGGGCGAAATCACGTTCGAGTCTGCCTGCAACCGCGTCGTGGTTCGCCTCGGCCTCGAGTCTCAGAGTCGCCTCGGTCAAGACCCCGAGCGTCTGCCACGACCCAACGAAGAGCTGCTTGAGATCGTAGCCAGTCACACACTTCACGGTCTTGGCTCCGGCGCGCATCTCTGCCGCGTCAGGCAGAACGGCCTCGACCATGAGGATGTAGCGTCGGACGGTATTGCCAAGGCGGGTGTGATTGCCGGGGGTACGCTCGATGACGTCTCCGAGCATCTCGCCCACTCCGGCGAGCTCCGCGGCCGGCCAGAAGAGACCTCGTTCGGCAAGGACTGACGCCAGCTCTCCGATGCGGATGCCGACCTCAACCGTCGCCATCATATCCTCGGGAACCACGTCCTTCACCGCGCGCATTCGCTCGCGTGAGATGTGGATCGCGCCGCCTCCACCCGAGTCGGACCCGTTCTTGATTGGAGGACTGCCACCGGAGTCGGATGCCCTCCTGGCCGGGAGGCTCTCATTCGGGAGCCAGTGGGGCGCTACGACGAGCCCGCGCTCCCCAGCCTCTCGCACGATAGCGGCGATGGCCTGCGTGCTTTCGGGCAGAGCCACGGCCCTGCCCGATCGATCTTCGATATCTATGCCAAGTTCTCTAAGTCTCTCGCGCATCACCGCATCTTCACCATTCGCCCGACAGGCGTCATCGCGCTGGACCCGTCCTCTCCCCTCGCCTCGATGGTGAAGAGATAGACGCCATTGGCCACCGTGTCACCGTCCCTGTCCGTCCCGTCCCACACGAGAGCGTTGTAGTTGAGATCGTTCGGCGCGTCCTCGAAGACCTCGATCAGACGCCCTCCGACCGTGTAGATCTTCACGTCGACCTCCGCACCGCTCTGATTCAGAAGATAGATGATGCTCGTCGTGCGGTCGAACGGGTTCGGGTGGTTCGCGACGTCCCGGATGAGGATCATGTTTCCCTCCGCCACGTGCAGCGTGAACGTCGTTCTCTGCCCGTTCACGTCAGAGGCGGATATTCTGATGTCGTAGCTCCAGTCGCGGATCTCAGTGTTGTAGGTCAGGCGATACCAGCGACTCTGCTGGGTTCCGGTATCGGTGACGGACTCGACCAGGTAGAGTTCGGGATCTACCTCACCTATGTCGCTCTCGACCACTGAGATCGTTGATGGGTCGATCTCGACCTCATCGATGATGTCGGCGACAATCTGGACCATCTCACCGGCGCTCGATTCCAGGTAATCCCCGCTGGCATGCGCGACCCCGTCGACGGCAACCTGGATGGTGGGGGGAGATGCCTCAACGTGAAGGAGAGGGTCTCCCAGAAGCACGAAGCGCCTTGCGGCGATGCCCGACCCCCCGGAGCTCGCGTACTTGACGGCGGCCTTCCCGAGAATCCCACCCAACGACCACCTCGGCCAGAAGTACTCCTCCGGCGGGCCTGTCGGTGTCGGATCGGTGAACATGGCCTCGAATATCTTCTTGTTGTATCTGATGTTCGGGGTCAGGTACTCAAGCCCCGTGCTCGCAAACGAAGCGACCGCCCCCCGCTCGTTGTCAAGGAAGAGAAGCTGCTCAGCGAAGCAGTCGTACCCCGAGTAGCTTTCCATGGAGTCGAAGAACCTGGCGATACTGCAGGCGAATCCGAAGAATATGAACGGCTTGCCATCGTTCTCAATGAAATCGAAATCGTCGCCCTGATGCTTGTCCACGAGCAGCCGCTCGTGAGTCAGAACATGCTTGTTCGCGTGTCCCTGGAAATTGACGACCAGCGCTCCGTCCGTCAGTGCATCAAGCAGATCGGGCTTAACGTCGGCCTCCACGAAGTCCATTGTGTTGCGGAAATCGTCCTCTGTGAGATCGCCGTGGTACGGGTCGGTGTATCGCCTGAGCATGAACATGACAGTGTCCATCCCGGCGGGCGACGCAGCCACCGTCTCCGCCATAACGACAGACTCGGTCGTGAACTTGCCCTCGCTCGATTCTTTCTTCGTATACTCGTTGAAGTCATCACCGTACGACCAGACATCATCCGCCACGAAGAGGATATCGTT
>DAOVNE010000241.1 GCA_030630395.1 Candidatus Eiseniibacteriota bacterium | reverse complement strand
TCGGAACCGTAACGCTTGAGTCGTGGATCAACGGGACGCCTCAGATCGACGTCACGATGACCAAGATACCAAGCACCTTCACCTACGAGGGCCAGTTCGCAGGTGGCGTCTCCATCGGCGACGTGGTGACGTACAGGATCAAGGCGGAGGACATGGCCTTCCCCGCCAATGTCACGTACGATCCGGCGAGTGGAACACACAGCTTCGACATCGTTGAGGGCATTCCGATCCTCATCGTCGAACTCGATGCATCGCCGATTTCAGGGGCGCCCATGATGTCGATCCTCGACGCCAAGGACTTGAGCTACGACTACACCACGTCGTTCCCGGCGAACCTCGGTGAGTACGAGGCTGTCTTCATGCTGCTCGGCGTCTACTCGCAGAACTACTCGCTCAACACGACTCAGGCGAACGATCTCGTCGCCTACCTCAACGCGGGCGGTCAGGTCTACATGGAGGGCGGCGACTGCTGGGCCTACGATTCCTCGAGGACCATCTACAACGGCCCGTTCGGCATCAATGGAACGAACGACGGCTCGGGCGACCTCTCGACGGTGCTCGGCGAGACCGGCACGATGGGTGACGGGATGAGCTTCTCGTACGCCGGAGGCAACAGCTACATCGACCACATCGCTCCCATAGGCGGAGCCGTGCAGATCTTCAGGAATCCGTCCGACAATGCAGGCTGCGGCATCTCAAACGATGAGGGTAGCTACAGAACCGTGGGTTGCTCGTTCGAATTCGGCGGTCTCACTGACGGAAGTTCGCCATCTACGAAGGCGGACCTTCTGACGGAGATCCTGGACTTCTTCGGGATCACCGAGACAGGCGTCGATGACGGCATCACCGTCTACCGCTTCTCGCTCGAGCAGAACAGGCCCAACCCGTTCAACCCGAACACGATCATGGCTTTCAGCCTGCCGACTGACACTGACGTTGAACTTGCCGTCTACAGCGCTTCCGGGCGCAAGATCACGACACTCGTGAGCGGCGAGCTTGCCGCAGGCCGCCATGTTGCCACGTGGGACGGAACGGACGGAAAGAACGGCGCAGTCGCGAGCGGCGTCTACTTCTTCAGACTGACGCGCGACGGTGAGAGCGTAACGCGAAAGGGCGTGCTCCTGAAGTAGGGCTCGCCGGCAGAGGATTGTATCATTCGCCCCGGTGGGACTCGCTCCTGCCGGGGCGTTAACAATATTGACAGTGCCCCCGCGAAGCAGGCACTCTACTATCAGAGCATCGCTTAAGCACCGCGACCTTCACGGGCTGGCACGAAGCTCGCATCTTGAGACCGGTTCCACGACATACAATACCCCGGGAGGAACACCTGATGAGGAATCGTTCGCAGTCCGCTCGTTCGATGCTGGCCGTCGCTGGATCGCTCGCACTACGCACAGCTCTCGTAGTAATGCTCACCGCCACCCTTCTCCCCTCCATCGCGCCCGCACACGACCGCTACGACAACACCTGGATGAAGGACTTCATGATGGACGCTCCGTGGCGGGTCAAGGACGCCGGCACGGCGATCCCTCTCACGATCGTCCTCAAGGACTGCGACGCCGATGACATCCGCGAGCTTCACTGGATACGGTGCTGGGACGTGACGTCGGGCGAGACGATTCTGTGGAACCGCGACTTCGGCGATGAGCATATCGGTGACGATCCGTATGAGTCGAACTACTGGACATGGATCACGACGGTGACCGAGGGGCATCCGACTCTCCCGAACGGGACACTCTTGACGCCAACAAACCTGGGGTACTCGGCGGGTGACGCCATCAACCTGAAGGTCTCCATCTACTACAAGGATGACTGGTTCAACTACACGGAGACACGGTACCTCAGGGTCCACGTGGGACGCGGTGTTTATCCCTGGCCCGACGACTGGTACGGTGGAGACACGCACTATCACACGATGTACACGAACAACACGGCCGAATTCGGGGCGCCGCTCCCGGCCGTGGCCCTCACTGGAGAGGCGATGGGCCTCCACTGGCTCACGACCAGCGACCACTCGTGCGATCTCGATGAGACCGGCGATGGCACTTTCTCCTACGCGACGACGCACTGGGAGTACACGATCCAGGACGAGACCGGGATCAACACGGTCTACCGCGACAACACGGCCATCGGGACCACCTGGGATGCCCTCGGTGATGATGTCGCAATGCTCGACTCACCCTCCTTCCGCCTCTATCGAGCGGTGGAGCTGAATGCCGCCTCGATCGATGGCGATTCCTTCGACAGGACATTGCACACACTTGTCTACAACGAGAACTACATCTCCTCCCCGCTCTCCGGAGCGATCGGCGAACGGCCGGTGACGCCCGATCTTCCCGGCGCGCTATCTCAGATCAGCGGAAACGGCTTCATGTACGCGGCGCATCCGCTTTCAGACATGAGCGCCGAATGGGGCGGTTTGGATTGGGCCATCAATGGGACGATATGGGGCGACGAGGATATCGCCACTGCACTTGGCTACGAGGTCTTCAAGGGACTTCAGGCTTTCAACACGCGGCATTCACTGTATTCCAGCGACCAGAACAACCCCTGGGCGGATTTCGATGCCGGCGTGACACCGAGCGACCCATATCCGAATGAACTCCTGGCCGGAATCGCCACGTGGAACGGCCTTCTGGAGACCGGGCTCGATCCGCTCGTCAAGTGCTTCCTCTCAGGCGGAAGCGATGCGCACGGCGATTTCAACTACGGGTCGTTCATAGGCCTCGACAACTATGCGACAGACAGCGCCATCGGCAAAGTGCAGACGGTTGCCTACGTGCCGGGCTCGTACGGACCCGGCAACCTCCCGCCGATGAGTGAACTCCTGGCGTCTCTCCGCGCCGGGCGCACGGTGGTGACTGACGGTCCCTTCGTCCTCTTGGGGATAGATGAGAACAGCGACGGCGACTTTGATGACGCCCAGGATCTTGCCATCGGAGAGGATGGCTCGTGGAGCCCGTTTCTGGAGCTTCCGATCACACTCCGGTGGCGTTCAATGGAGGATTTCGGACCGATCGTGCACGTCGAGCTTCTGGCATCGAGTGAGACCGGTACGCAGACGCTCTTCTCGTTCAACCCCGATGCCATCGGAGAGGGATACGCGGGCGAGCGAGTGCTCGAATATCCGCCGGGGAGTTTCGAAGAACCGCACGCATTCCGCGTCGAGTGCCGCTCCACTCGGGATGGTCAGACGTACCGCGCCTATTCAAACCCTGTGTGGATCAGCTCCGATGACACATCGGTGTCCGATGATCTGCCGGAGAGCTGCCTCTGGCTTATGGCGCGACGGAATCCGTTCACGACAGGAACATCCATCGACTTCTCCGTGCCGAACAGCAACGAGGCGAGAGTTGTGGTCTTCGACATATCCGGCCGCACCGTCACGACGCTGCACACCGGCCGCGCAACCGGGCGCGTGAACACAGTCGCGTGGAACGGCGCCGATGACTCAGGCAGGCGCGTCGCATCGGGCGTCTACCTCATCACGCTGTCATCCGGCACTGAGACTGCGACGGCGAAGGTAGTCCTGCTGCGG
>DAOVNE010000054.1 GCA_030630395.1 Candidatus Eiseniibacteriota bacterium | reverse complement strand
CCTCCAGCTCCTCGTACAGGAGTTCGATGCGATCTTTGTAGGCCTCGGCTACTGTCTTCCGCCGGACCTTCCTTGTCGGTGTTAAGAGGCCATTCTCCTGGCTGAACTGCTCGGGAAGAAGCGCGAACTTCGTCACCCGCTCATATGATGCGGAGTGTTCATTCGCCCGATCCACTTCGCCGTCCAGGAGTTCCCTGATGGCATAGTGCTCGAGGAGCGACTCGTACGAACTCCAGGTGACGTCGTGCTCCCCGGCATAGCGTTCGATCGCTTCCCTGTCCGGCACAATGAGAGCGACGATCGCCTTTCTGTTGTCTCCGAGGATAATCGCCTGAGAGACGTACGGGCTTCCCGTAATCCTCTCCTCCACCGGCGCTGGGGCGATGTTCTTCCCATAGGAAGTAACGATGAGCTCCTTGATCCTGCCTGTCACGACGAGATTGCCGTCATCGTCGATCTCACCAAGATCCCCCGTGTGAAGCCAACCGTCGTCCTTGAGTACCAGAGCCGTCTCGTCCGGCTTATTCAGGTAGCCCTTCATGACGTTCGGCCCCCGGACCAGGATCTCGCCGTCATCCGCGATCCTGACCTCCACGCCGGTGAGTGGCTTCCCGACGGTTCCGAGCCTGTAGTCCTCGGTGCAGCCGCATGCGACAACGGGCGAAGTCTCGGTCAGTCCGTAGCCTTCAACGACACCGAAGCCGAGTACGCGAAGTGTCTTCGCGATCTGCCTGTCGAGGGGCGCCCCTCCCGACACCATGAGTCGCACCCTCCCACCTGCTATTCTGCGAAAGCGGGAGGCGATCAGGAGATCGTACGCCCAAGAGCGGACGCGAAGCCACGCGGAGACTCTTTCCCCGCGATAGAGACGGTTTGCGCGTTCGTTCAGCGTGGCGATCGCTCTCAAGACGAAGTGTTGTTCCAAGGCGGACCCGTGCTCGACTTTGGCCCTGGCTGCAACGTATGCCTTCTCGAGCACGCGAGGGACAGCGATGAGCACGGTGGGACGAACGGATGCAAGATCCCGGACGATCGTGGCGAGCGATTCGGCGTAGGCAATGGCTGCTCCCATGAACAGAAACGAGTAGTGCCCGCACGCTCGCTCCAGCATGTGAGCCAGCGGAAGGTAAGAGAGGATCGAGTCTTCATGGCATATCCCATGCCTCTCGATGAGAGCGCGTGCGTTCGAGACGATGTTGGTATGTGTCAGGATGACGCCCTTGGGCTCACCAGTGGTCCCCGATGTGTAGACGATCGTGGCGACATCTGCGCCCTCCACCTCGGGCCAGCTGTCGCGGGCACTGTCCGGGCCATCCGCGGGCGCCGCTTCCGTACGGCCAAAACGGATGCCCCAATCGTCGAGAAAGATCACCTCTTCAAGACCCGCACACTCGCTTCGAATGCTGCCGACCCCGGCGAAGAGGTCGGCATCACCGACAAAGAGCATCCGCATGCCTGAGTCATTGATGATGTACTTGATCTGGTCCGGATGAAGGGTGCTGTAGATGGGGACGACGATGCCCCCAAGAGCCAGAACGGCGAGGTCGGCCACCACCCACTGGGGACGGTTCGGCGACAGGATGCCGACGGCATCTCCCTTCTTGAGTCCGAAAGCAGCAAGCCGCTTTGCCGCCGCTTCGATCGCTCGCGCAAGATCGGCATAGGTGATGGCGACATGATGATCCCCATCCCTGTACATCAGTGCTGTCCGTGTCGCGTGCGCTCTGGCAGCGGCGAGGACAGACCCGTGTATTGTCGTTTCTCCGCTACTCAAGGCCCCAAGATCCTCCCGTCTTTCTGAACTCGCTCAGATAGCGTTCGAAGTCCCCTCCGGAGGTGTCGAGCAGATTACGCAGAGAGGACATGTCGATATCGATCCGGCGCCCCGACGGCAGAGCGAGCGTGATCGCCGCACGCTCCTGGACCGTTCCGATGCGGATCGGGATAGGTTTGAGGTCACCTGATTTCTCTGGAAGCGCTTCGGCTCCGAGGCCGCCTGACGCTTCATGGAGCGCTTCGGAGAGCGCCTCTGCGTCGGTTGCGGGCGCTGTGAAGATGAGTTCGAACTCTCCATGTGGTCCGGCGAGCATCATCCAGTAGGGCGTGCCGGTCCGGTCGCACAGGGCGAGCACGTCCTCAGACAGGATCGCGGGCCAGTCGCAATCGACCTCGAAGCCGTGGCCGTTCAGACGCATCAACTGGTCGAGGGTCGTCAGAACGCCATCGCTTGTGTCCATCGCCGCCGTCGCGCGACCCCTCAGCACTCTGCCAGCCGCGAGCCTCGCGGACGGGCGGTAGTTACTTTCCGGGAAGTACTCGTCGGGAAGCCCACTCAGTCTCACAAGTCCGAGCGCGTTTCCGGCGCCTGCGCGTCCGGTCATGAAGACCGCGTCCCCCGGCTGAACACCGCGACGCGTGAGCATGGCGCTCTTCGGTACGATCCCTATCGAGCAACCGGTGAGCGAGACCTCGGGCGTCATGTTCGAATCCCCACCCAGAATGAAGACACCGAGCGACCGGCACGCATCCTCCATTCCTCGCCCCGCGCTCTCGGCGAAGCTCCCGTCTCTCCCTGGCGGAGCGGATACGGACACGACAATGCCGAGCGGATCCGCCCCCACCGCGGCCAGATCGCTAAGGCACGCCATCACCGTCACCCAACCCATTGTGTAGGGGCCCTGATAGAGCCCCGTGAGTATCTCCTCGGCGACGGTGTCGATGGTTATCGCGAGGAGATTCCCGGCGTCACCCGGAAGCTCGATGAGCTCCGCGTCGGACTCGTGGGGAGCGTTCACCTGCCCGGGAGCTCGCGAGAAGGCCTTCACCCACGCATCGATCGCGACATTCTCGAGGATGTCGTCCATTCGGTTCATCGGCAGCTCCTCGCCCGCTCATCCCTCGTCGACATTATCGGCTACCTCTCGCTCTCCTGCCGCACGTCCACGTCATCGGCAGCACATGATCCTCCCGGGGAGCACACTGAACGCAACCGACCGCGCCTCCACGACCTCTCCATCCGTCTCCAGCGCGAAGGCGCGATCCGCCTCCACGACCACGCGCTTCCCTACCCACGACCGTGTCTTGGGCCGTCCGCGGAAGCGTCGCCTGTGAAGCGCGGCGACGGTCACAAGCGCTTGAAACGGATTCAGATCCTCACAGAGATTGATTCCAAGCTGTCCGTCGTCCGGCTCGATCGGTGTGTCGTAGCACATCGATCCCGCGAAATGTGGATTCTTGATAATGCCAAGACTCGAGATCGAGAAGGCCCCTTTGTCCATCCCGTCAATCACAAGACGGCACTTGATGTCATCGTAAGTAGCAAGCGTATGAATGATGGAGGCGATGATGGCAGCATCCACCGATAGCCTCCGTGCCGCCCTGATGAAGCCGGTCGGCTCATTGAATGCGGCGTTGGCCTCGGCCGTGATCCCGAGACTCGCATTGATGATCGCATGACGGGTGGCTTTCTGCCCGTCTCACTCCTCGAAGTCGATCCGGATAACATCGCACGGCCTTGCGCTATTGCAGTCGACCCGCACCGGAACGCCTGCGATAACTGAATCGGGCCCGTGCGGTTTGTGGAAGTCGTTGCTCGATCCCAGCCCCACGGCGCCGATTCTGATATCGGTCACACCACTCCCAAGTTCCATCACGGCATTGAGCAGGAGATTGACCGTGCCGTCACCACCGGCGGCGATGAAGGCGCGTTCTCCTTTCGCCACAGCCTCGCGGACCGACGCTGCAACGCAATCGAACGGACCGACCTCCTCGACATCGAACGCGCCTGCGCGTCGCTCAAGCTCGGGCATGACCTTCCGCCAGCGCGCCGCAGCGCGGCCGTAGCCGGCACGAGTGTTCAGGAATACTAGCACGGTCCTCCAGCTAGACTTGGCCTCGCTCGGGCCTCAGCCTGAGTGCGAGCTCGAGAAACACGTAGAAGACAACAAGCAATGGCGCCCATTCGACCTTGTTCGCGGCGGTGATCGCAAGGCAGCATAGGACGAGTGCACGGACACCGTTCGCGATCGGCCCGCCCGTCTCGCGCTCGTCCCTTGTCCGATGCATTGCAGCCTGAGCATGGACGTAGAGAGCCAACGCCGCGACGAACATGATGACGCTCCAGACATTCGCGCCCACGAGCGTGAGCACCCACGCGGTGAGCGCCGCGGACAGGGCCGCAGTCACGTCCCCGTAGATGGCAGCAGGACGCCATCCGAACACGACTGGGAAGGTGCGATACCCGGTCTTCCTGTCGGCGGAGATGTCCTTGAAGTAGCCCATCACCACGAAATTCACGTAGCCCAGGAAAACGACAAGCACGGCGAGTGCAAACGCGGAGAGGGCCGGCGCACCCGGGCGATAACCCCTGTCCACAAACCTCCCCATGATCGGGAGGATAGCGACGATCCAGGCATTCCAGGGCGGTCCCCCCCACCATGTGCGCTTCAGATACGTGTATGTCAGAAGCCCCACTACTGCCACGACCCCGAAGGCCAGGATCACCGGATTCAGATAGCCGAGGACGAGCACGACGGCCGTAAGTCCGACCATGCTGACCGTCAGGATCTGACGCCGGGATACGATGCCCCTCACGAGCGGACGATAGGGCGCGGAAAGCGAATCCGTGTCTGTCTGGAAGCAGTCGGTCAACGCCTGACCGAACCCGTACGAAAGAAAGAGCGGTACGAACGCGAGGAGGACCCGTCCCAGGGCGGGATCCGGAATGAAGGAGAGACCGACCAACCCGGCCGCGCCCGACACGAAGAGCAGGTAGGGACGCATCGTGACGACATAGGCCCTGGCAAAACCCAGGCTCCAGAACGGAAGGGTGCTTGCGGACATATCAGATGACTCCCAGTTTCTTGCCTGCGAGTCTGAATTTCTCGAGTGCTGTCACGAGCTCTTCCCTGCTCAAGCTCGCCATGACACTGACACGGATAAGGGATGAACCGGTAGGCACCGCCGGCGGCACGATCGGATTGACGATGACGCCCTCATCCTCCAGGGCGCCCGCCATCTGGAAGGTCTTCGCGTCATCCCCGATGAGGATCGGTATGATCGGCGTCACGGTCTCCTCCAGGCGGAAGCCCATCTCGGCAAGCCCGCTCTTCACGAACTCCGTGTTCTCCCTGAGTCGATCAAGAAGCTCTGGTTCCTCCTCCATCACATCCAGACACGCGAGAACCGTCGCCATCGACGATGGAGGCGGACTGGCTGAGAAGATGAACGGTCGGGAGTTCAGTTTGAGGAAGGTAACGACATCTGCGTCGGCGCAGACGAATCCGCCCGTCGTCCCGAGCGACTTGCTGAAGGTGCCGCAGATGAGGTCGAACTCTCCCTCCATGCCGAAGTGCTCGAGCGTCCCTCTCCCCGTTCTCCCAAGCACGCCCGTGCCGTGCGCGTCATCGAGCATCGTCGTGGCGCCGTATTGCTCGGCAAGCCGCCTGATGCCGGGGAGATCGGCGACCGTTCCCTTCATGCTGAAGACGCCGTCAGTGACGATGAGCATGTTCTGGTCGGGGTCGCGCGCCGCGAGCTTCTCCTCAAGATCCGCCATGTCGTTGTGCTTGTAGATTCTGACCTCGGCATCGGTCAGACGGCAGCCTTCGACGATGCTCGCGTGGTTGAACTCGTCGCTCAGGATGACGTCGCCGCTCGATGTCAGCGCGCTGACAACACCCATCATCGTCATGAAGCCGGTGCTGAAGACTGCGGCATCCTCCGTCCCCTTGAACTCGGCGAGCCTTCTCTCGAGCCTCGCGTGCAGGCTCGTGGTACCGGTGAGAACCCGGGAGCTGCACGCGCCCGTGCCGTATTCCTCCACCGCCTTGATGGTCGCCGCGACCACCTTCGGGTGGGTTGCCAACCCCAGATAGTTGTTGGATCCGAGCATGATGAGTCTTCTGCCGTTCATCGTGACCGTGGGGGACGCGGCAGGGTCGAGCGTGCGCAGGTAGAAGAACTCGCGACGCTCCTTCAGAGACTCGATCCATCTGCTGAATTCGTGGCACTTGTCGAAGAGAGACAATGGTGGACTCCTCAGTGCGTCTGCGAGTGAATCTCCGTTCACTCAGAACAAAGACACAACTTGTCGCTTCGCCTCACGCGCGCTTCCCAAGATGCCGACACATGTTAGAGTATCCTCGGTCTGAAGCACATTCAAGTCGAAATTCGGTGTCTGGAGCCTCTTCGCAGTGGCGCGTGACGGCGGATTGACCGTGCACACCATCTGCGTTACGGACGTATGATTATGAAAGACGTCTTGCCAATCTGCGCATTTTGTTGTATAATTGATATGTTCAGTTCAGAGAGAGCTTCATGCTTCTCGGATTCGCATCGCGAGGCGGTGGGTTCCACGCTGGGCTGATTGGTGTTGATCGTACATTCGCTGCCGGTCGAATGAGGACCGGCGTTCCCACAACGAAAGGTGGAACACCGATGAAGCGCATGCTCATCATTGTTCTAGCGCTGCTCGTCATTTCGAGCGTAGCGTTCGCCGGGAAGATGCTTCCCGACGCCAAGTTCTCGACCGAGCCGTACGCCCCCATGAGCTCCCGTGAGTACACGGAAGGCTTCGAGGGTGCATTCCCACCCGCTGGCTGGACGCAGGGCATCACCAATGCCGGCTACACCTGGCATCAGTACACACCGGGTGGCGAGGGCTCATACTGCGCGAATTGTTTCTACGATCCCGCGCTCGTTCCTCAGCTCGAGACGCTGTGCTTCTCGCACACACTCGTTCTTGATGAGCTCCACCTGAGCTTCCTCGCCATGTCCAGCTACTACTGGGGCGTGGACCCGTACGCGAACTACGACATCTACGTGACGGTCGACGGCGGCGTTGTGTGGAGTTTCCGCGCCGACGGCACTACCAATAACTACATCTGGGACCCCTACGACGTAGACCTCGCCGCGTTCGGCTTCATCGTTGGTCAGACCGTCGATATCTGCCTCGTGTACGAGGGTTCTGACGGTGCGCAGGCCGGCTTCGACGCCATCAAGATCGGCGAAGCGTACGTTCCGCCGCCGCCGCCCGATGGCGACGTTTGCGAGACAGCCCTCCCGATTCCGAGCGATGCGTTCAGCATCGACGGCTCGAACGTCGGCTTCGCCAACGACTACCCGCTCGCGTCCGGCAGCTGCACGGGCTACAGCGCCACCGGTCTGGATGTCGTTTACTACACGATCCTCGAGGTCGGCGACGAGTTCACAGTCACGATGGACACGGTCGGCGACTGGGACGACTCGATCTACCTGATCACCGACTGCGCCGACCCGTTCGGCAGCTGCGTCGCAGGCGACGATGCGTATCCCGACATGTCGACCTTCACCTACATCGCCACCGAGGCCGGCACGTACTACCTGATCGTCAGCGCCTACTCCTCCGGCACCGGTGACTACACGATCTTCGGCTTCAACGGCGGCGCCACAACGCCCGTCGAGGAGTCAAGCTGGGGCAGCATCAAGGCACTGTACAGGTAACACTCCTGCATCGCCTCGGCTACGG
>DAOVNE010000128.1 GCA_030630395.1 Candidatus Eiseniibacteriota bacterium | reverse complement strand
GGCGCTGTCGCTCCCTCCGCCATCGCGGCGAGACTCAATGCAGTCTCATCGAAAGCTGCCGCGGCTTGATCGCCCGCCGCCAGTAGCTCCGCCTTCAGCTCGGGCACCGACTCGGCAACGGCCGGGACAACGCTCTTCATGAACGCTACCCCGCCTCTCGCCATCTGAGAGCCGACGGTCGCGAACACTCCCGGGACATCACAGCAGTTCTGGTCGATCGCACGGAGGACGTCAGGCACCGCGCGCACCCGCCCGAGAAGACTCAGGGCTCGCTCCTCTATCGGTGCGAATTCCTTGGTGATGAGACTGTTACATCCCCCGAGCGCCTCGCCGATGTAGGTGCTCGGCGCCCGTTCATGCGTCCTCAGGACTTCATACTCGAAGATCCCTCTCTTCAGGGCCGCTCTGAGCACGGCTCTGTCTATTGCCGCATCGGTCTCCTCCTTCGCCGGCTCTATCCCCTCGAGCTCGCTCAGGAGTTCCTGCCGTCTTCGATGCTTCCCCTCCATTGCATCCGGGGTGAACGTACCCAGCTCGGCATCGTGCTCGTGCATTCCGAGGAACGTCGCGAATACTGGGTAGTCCCGAACCATCACGGTGAGATAACGATCGACCAGTCGATCGAGAGCCTCGCTCATACTACCTCCCTGCAAGGAGCAGCCTTTGGTCACCACACCGTATTGTTCCATGCGCACCGGCGCCGTTCAATGTGAATCACGTAACGTCGCTGACGCTCGAGGATATGAATTACACTGGAAGAGTGGAATGAGCTGAGGATGTTCAGAAAACGCTGGCGCCGAGGCCAAGTGCCATGGCGCAGTCCGCCAGGCATCTCGCGAGAACGAGCCTGCGCTCACGACCTGCCTCCACCGTGATCAGGAGCGAGATTGCGCTCGCCGGGCGCCCGATCTTCGATTCCGAGTAGAGGGCGCCGATCAGGAGTTCGGAGCCGTCACTGGAGCCGGATGCGAGCCTGGGCGGAGGGCGCCGGATCTCGAACCTCAGCCCACGACGGAGCATGCGGTTCAAGCGCTCGACATCCTCGCTGAGCCCTGCCGATCTCTCCAAGCCACCTCCAGTCCGGCCACGACCTCGCCGGCTTCCTCCTCGCGTACCACAATCCGGCTGGTCACGGCCTGAATTGCCACGATCTGGCGAGGTCGCCCCGTCGAGGGGCCGGCAATGCACCACCCACTTCACACCCTCACCCCGGACACCGACCCAGCCGCATTCGCCGGCGCCGCCTACCGACCCCCAAACCAGAGTATCCTGCCAATGTTCTATGGTTGGAGCATGGTACGTGCCATCGCTGGCGCGCGTGTCTCATGACACGCCGGAAGAGGGGTAATCCACGACCGGCACCCCTCTTATGGAATAGGCCAGCGGCCCGGAAAAGAAGAACGCACCCCTCGGGGTGCGCCACTGTGTCAACTGAGTTCACATTTGGTCCAGGCAGGTGTAAACGCGCGTTTACACCGTGCTGTCAGCGCCTACGGGCTCGTCTCTGCTCCATCCTCTGCTGATGCGCGTGCGCCTCGAGGACCACACCAAGCTTCCGAAGCGACGACGCCAATCTCGTCGCTGCGTTGATGCCGCTCAGTGCGCTCTTCTGCATGAGCTCGGCCACCCTGGTCGCGTCGATTCGCTCGTCATCCACGATTGCGACCTGGTCAGTCGCCTTCGCCGCGGACTGGGCATCAGCATCGCGCCTCTCAAGCGGAGCCACCGCCTGCCCGGCGACGTCCGCCAGGATCCGGGAGGCGTCTCTCAGACCGTTCACGGCCCTCGCAAGCTCCGTGGTGTCTATCTCCGGCCGCGCCACCTCATCCATCACGCGGTCGGACAGCGCCTCAATCTCCCGTCTCAGTCCCCCGATCGACTGGAGCCTTGCGGCAACATCCTGAGTGCGGGCAGCTCCATCACGTCCGGAGGATATCTGCCCCATCAGGCCGCGTGCCTCGGAGAGCCTGAGAGCCGTCCTTCGGAGGATCAGTTCCTCTGCCCCAGCCCCTTCCTTGAGTTCCTTCATCGATACGAGGATCTCCTGAGAGGCCCTGAGCAGATCGGGAGCTGCATCTGACAAGGCATCAGCCACGTCCTCCGACAGCTCGAGATCAGCACCGACCTCACCGATATCCCGGAGCTGGACGATGAGTTCATTGAGTTCCTCGTTCAGGACACCGAGTTCATCTGACCGTGGGAGCGTGGTCAGAAGGTTCATGTCGCCCTTCCTGGCGGCCTTGCACGCCCAGGTCAGACGCTGAATCGCGCGCCCGACTGAGTTACCCCAGACGGCGGCGATGATGAGAGCTATGAGGAGCACACCTCCCAGCGCTATCTGTACAGCACCGGGCGCAGCACCAGAGAGATACATCGCAAGAAGGACGAGGTCGTGCACAACGAGCACGACCGCAACCAGTGTGACGATCTTCATCTCTATGCTGGGACCTGAACGTTCCATGACACCTGGCATTCCTTAGGAACCAACGATGCGCCTCGTGCACCTCTCCCTCCGGGGAGGAGCCCGTGGCATCGAGTGATCCCATTGCCTGACCACATTGGGCATCTGTGCGGTGGGTATGAACCACCGCCTTCGCCCCCAATCGTGCAACTAGCATGCCAGCGTCGCGCTCACTCACCCCGCGATACCGTGCTGATTCAGCTGAGGCGGTACATGTCCGGCCGTCTGTCGTTCAGGATGTCGTTGTACGGCGTCACGGCCTTGTCCCTGGCCGCTGCCGGGTTGATGTCGACCACAACGACTTCCTCAGTGCCGGTACCGGCGCGCGAAAGGATCTCCCCCTTGGGCGAGACTATCTCGCTCATTCCTATGAAGGTGAGATCCTCACCGGCTCTCTTCTCAGAACCGATGCGGTTCGCGGTCATGGAGAACACGCGGTTCTCGATGGACCGCGTCACCATGGCGTCCGGACAGTATGGAAGGACGAGGTTGGAGCCGTGGCACAGGATGTCAGCGCCGGCGAGCGCCAGCGAGCGCGCCACTTCAGGGTATATCCAGTCGAAGCAGATCATCATCCCAAGACGAACTCCGGCCACATCGTGCACGGTCGGTGGCATGTTGCCGGGCAGGAAGATCTCCCTCTCTCTGTAGAACAGCTGGATCTTGCGGTAGATCTCTCGCCGCCCGTCAGGAGTCAGCATGACCGACGAGTTGTAGAGTTCCTCACCCGCCCTCTCCGCAAACCCCACCACGATTGTGGCGTCCTTCTCGCGCGCGAGCTGGGCCAGCTCGTCGAACTCTTGCCCATCGGCCCTCTGGGCAAGGCCAAGCGCCTCCTCCCGGGACTCGAACAGATACCCCGAGAGCGCCAACTCAGGAAGCACAAAGAGATCGGCGTCCTTGAGAGCAAGTAGCGCGAGAATCCGATCCATGTTGCCAGTCACATCGCCGAACTCCGGCGCGAACTGAATCACGCCTGCCTTCATTCAACTCCTCCTCTTCGACGGAAGCCACCGTACCACCACACACAATGTACGCATCTTAGCAGGAAGTAACTGCTGCCTCTCATGCCTGACACCGGCCGGCCTCGCAACGTGGCGCGCATCCTGCATGAACCGCCTACTGGCAGGCGCAAAATCGCAGAATCGCGAGGGGAGCGGACGACGGCTTTGCACCGAACACTGACCGTGCGCTCACAATCATCTTCAGTGGCACGGGGCTTGCATCCTTGAGTCAGACACGGATGTTCCAGTACCCCTCGACGATGGCGGACGGTCGAATGACGAAACAGAGGCAACCCTTGAAGAATGCACCGGCTCGCTCGACCAGGCGGAGATCTGTACGTCGCAAGCTTGAGATAGGCGCGGACGTTCAGACCTCATACTTCTTCATGCTGAACTGTCTTCTCCACTCCAGGATTCACACCGGTATCGAGTCGAACGCCGATGTGTACGATGAGGATGTGAACGTCTATCTCGCCCACCTTCTGAACTCCCACATGGACGCATCGCAGATCGCCGCGAACTCCGAGTACATCGCCGGCAGCGATGCCGAGCTGTTCAGGATGATCGAGGAGGCCGGGAGCGACCGGCAGCGCTACAGCATCTACAAGACGAACGCGGACTTCCTGCTCATGTCGATCGCCGTGTTCGACACCATCGACAAACCTACTCCCAACCGCCCTGCCATCTTCCACACTCCGCGCAACATCTACATCGCCCGCGCGGCGTCGTACTACGCTCACGCTGCTTCACATGCCACAAAGCTGTCGTGCGGAACAAGCAGGGTTGGATTGACCCTTCAGAAGCTGTCTGACAGATTCGAAGACTACGTGCAGATCCTCACGTATATGAGAGGACGATATCTCAATCTGCTCAAAAGGTACTCGCCGGGTGAACTCTTCCATCTCGATCGCCAGATCGATGAGGTTGAACGTGGAGAGGCCATCGAGTTGATGCGTGATGCATTCCTCGACACATACCACGAGTGGATGAAGACTCACGAGGATGGACTCCAGGAAAAGCTCCTCGAACAGGCGGAGCTTCTCAAGGAACTGGATCCAGCGTTCGACTTCCAGCTCCCCGCGTAGGGAGCCCCCCCTACTGAGGAATGAAGAGCTTCTGACCGACAGAGATTCTGTCTGGGTTGGCCAGGTTGTTCGCGGTCACGATCGCCTCAACCGTCGTCCCGTACTGTGACGCGATGCGGGCGAGCGAATCGCCTGCGCGCACGGTGTGCTCCACACCGACGTTGAGCGAACTCTTGATGGCCTCGATCTCCTCGCGCAGCTGGCTGTTCTCACGAGTGACCTCTTCGAGAACGATCCCCATCCTCTCGATCAGATCGGTCCTGTCACTCTCCCTCCCGCTGTCAACCTCCCTGATCCGGCTCTCGAGCTCGATGCCTATCTGCTGCTGTCCGTCTCGGACGGCCTCCAGTCCCCTGCCGAATTCACTCTCGAGCCCGCCCAGTCTCTGCGAGAGACCCTCAAGCTGGTGCGAGACGACCTGTATCTCCTCCTCGAGCGCCGTCACGCGTCCGTCGATCTTGAGGACCTTCTCCGAGAGCCCGGCCTGCCGCAGCTCGAAATCGTCCTGAGCATCCCAGATGTCCTGCTTGAAGGCCAGCCCGCCGGTTCCACATCCGGACAGCGTGCCGCCGATCAAGAGCACCATGAGAACCAGAGCACCGGCGGGCTGGCCTTCAAGCAGGACATCT
>DAOVNE010000297.1 GCA_030630395.1 Candidatus Eiseniibacteriota bacterium | reverse complement strand
CCTCTGCCGGCTTCATCCCGGCGAGCTTCTCGGCAGCCTCCTGCATCTTCTCGATCGTGTCGGCCTTGTCGAGCTCTGCGGCGGCCTCACGCATCTTGGCGGCGGTCTCAGGGTCGACCTTCTCCATGTCGGCTATGGCGCGCTCGAGATCCTCCCGCAAGCGCTCGGCGTCCTCGCGCAGCCGCTCCTGCCGCTCGGCCATGGTCTCGCACTGCTCCTGCCCAGGGGATTCCCCGCTCTTGTCGGCGATGCTCTGCTCCTGCTCAGCCAGACGCTCCGCGCGGTTCGCGACGTCCTTGAGCCCCTGCTCCGCCTTCACACGCTTCAAGAGGTTGAGAGTCTGCTCGAGCCTCTTGAGGTAGTCCTCCTGCGTGAATGTCATCTCGCTCATCGCCTCGGCCACCTGCTCGGGGCGGATCTCCCGCATTGCGTCTCTTATTCTTTGGAGTAGCTCGCGCATCTCGTCGGTGGCGACTTCCTCCATGAGTCGCGAAATCTCATCCATCTTCTCAAGAGTATCGAGGGTCACTCGATCCGTCTCGCTCATCCTGTCGGAGAGGTCCGACATCTGCGCCGCCATTTCACTGACGCGCTCCGCCGCCTCCTCCTGCCTCTCGAGGGCCTGCTCAACCCTCTCCTCCTCCTGCCAGTCCATCTCGGGATCGCTCAGCACTTCATCACGGAGCTCCTCAAACTCGTCCTTGAGCTCCTCCTGCTCAACAAGGACTTCATCGAGCTCGTCAAGAATGTCGTCCTGCTCACCCGTGATCTCGCTGTATATCTCCGCCATGGAGGGGAAGCGAATAATGTAGCTTTCGGTCTCTGCGCTCTTCGGTCCTCCAACGAGATCGTTATCGACAACCTCAACGAAGTAGACGAGAACCGAGCCCGGCATGATGCCTGTCTCGCTCAGGTCCCACACGGAATCGTGCACAACCTCCCGCCCTCCGCGCGTCCCGAACTCCGCGAGTGAGACCGTGTGCCCCTCGGCTTCTCCCTCCAGCGCATAGTGGAGCCTCAATCTTAGAATCCCGTAGTCGTCTATCGCCGAGATCGTGAGCGGTAGCATCATGTCGTGTGGGAGTTCGCGGTCCTCGCCCGGCTCCACTATCCTCGCAAGCGGATACTCGTCACGGACTGCCACGATTGAGTAGACGGGTGGCACCCGGTTGGAGAGGCCGTCGGCATCAAGGAGTTCGATCGAGTAGGTGCCGCTCCCGTTCACGGCTATCACACCGGTGAACGTGCTCGGGCCGCGACGAGAGAGTTCTATGCGGCTCCCGGAGCCCATCACCAGAGCCGCTGCCTCCAGAGGCTTGCCCGCAGTGACTGTCACAGTCACATCGGACCCTTTGAGCGCGGTGATGTCACCGTTGTTCTCATCAACCGTTCTGGGAACAAGTCCGCTGTAGGTGGGGAACGCGTAGTCGAGTCGAATGCTCGAGACAAACGGCCGTTCCAGAACGTTCACTTGATATGACGGGCTTTGCACATCGCCAACCGTGACGGAGTACGTGAGGGGCGTGCGTATGTCGATGAGCGTCGCTTCGTACGTCGCCGCCTCGCCCACGGCCTCCTGCTCCCCCATCTCCCGCTCCACGACGGCCTCCCCTTCGAACTGGAAGACTAGTCTTCCCGGAGCCTCCGCCGGTCCCGTGACTACGGCCGTCACAGGGAGGTTCTCCCCCGCAACGAGTTCCGTGTCTCCTGGTTCCACTGCGATGCCAACTGTGACACGCTCCACACGGGCGAGCGGGTGAAGGAGTCTCTCCGCCGCCGGTCCGACACGGGACCCGAGTGCCACCAGGATGACGATCGCTGCGAGTACTGTCAGGCCGAGCGTGCGCACGGCGCGCCGACGTCCGCTACCCCGCCCAGCCGGGCTCAGATCCATTCCGGCAATCGCAGATGCCGTCTCCATAATGAGAGCATCGATGAGATCCGTCGAGTAGCCGTGTCGTCCTGTGCCACGCTTGTCCCAGAGTTCCGTTGCGGACTCGAGCTTCTCCCCAAGATCGGGGAACTTCGATTCGATCTGGGCAGCCACGGAGACCGCATCGAATCTCTTCAGGAGCGGTCGGATAAACCAGAGAGCCGCGCCGATTCCCAGGGACACAGGGATCAGTAGAACGCCTGCCGCACGAAGCCACATCGGGAGGAGTAGAAGGGAGTCGATCAGGAGGATGATAGTGATGACTGCGATCGGAAGCACGAGCGTACGGAGGAGACCGGTGAACGCGATGTGCCATCGTGAACGGCGCCCGATGCGAGCGATTGCGACCATGAGTTCGGTGTGCTTCTGCTCGGTCCGCGTCATGCCGGCCTTCCCGCTCTCAGTGCGTCAGTGCATAGACGATGACGTTCATTCCCATACGGAGCGCGGCCTCGTGCTTCTCCGGAGGATCGTTGTGGACCTCCATCTCCTCCATGCCGTCTCCGATGTCCGTGTTGAAACTGTAGAAGACGACCATACGACCATCGAGATGGATGCCGTATCCGTGCGGCGGCCCGCCGTCATGTTCGTGGATCTTCGGTAGCCCCTGGGGGAAGTCGTAGAACGAATGGTAGATGTCGTGATCGAACGGAAGCTCGACCAGAGGACTCCCGGGCAGCACCTTCGCTATCTCGGCTCTGAAGTAGGGATCGAGGCCGTAGTTGTCGTCGACCCACATGAATCCGCCGCGCTCGAAGTACTTCCTCAAGTTGCCGACATCTTCTTCGCTCAGGCGTATCCGCCCATGGCCAGTCACGTAGGTGATGGGGTGAAGGAAGATGTCATCGTCGCCGGGAGAGACGGTGGCCGGCGAGGTCGCGATCTTGAGATCAGTTCTCTTGCGTAGTTCCGTGAGAAGATTCGGAAGGGCCGTCGGGTT
>DAOVNE010000062.1 GCA_030630395.1 Candidatus Eiseniibacteriota bacterium | reverse complement strand
TGATAGACGAGGCCGGTGCGAGAGCTCGCATGGAGATAAGCACGATTCCCCTGGAGGTTCGCGAGCTGGAGAAGGCGCTGGATTCCGTCATGGATGAGAAGAGAGCCGCCAGCGAGTCGCAGGCGTTCGAGCGGGCGGCCGAACTCAGGGACCGGGAGCGGGATCTCAGGGGCAAGCTCGAGAGTTCGAGGAAGGAACTTATCCAGGCGAAGCACGAGAGGAAGGCGACCGTATCGGCTGAGGATGTCGCCGCGGTTGTCGCCTCAATGACCGGCATCCCAGTCAGGAAGCTGGCACAGGAGGAGAGCGAGAAGCTGCTCCGGATGGAGGACGAGCTCCGGAAGCACGTCGTGGGTCAGGATGAGGCGCTTACGCAGGTGTCGAAGGCCATAAGGCGAAACCGCGCCGGTCTTCGGGATCCACGGAGACCGATCGGGTCGTTTATCTTCCTGGGACCGACCGGAGTCGGCAAGACCGAACTCGCCCGCACGCTTGCCGAGTTCATGTTCGAGGACCAGAACTCTCTCATTCGCCTCGATATGTCCGAGTATATGGAGCGGTTCGCCGTCTCGAGGCTTGTCGGCGCTCCCCCCGGCTATGTGGGATACGATGAGGGCGGTCAGCTCACGGAGAAGGTCCGTCGTCGACCGTACTCGGTTGTACTCTTCGATGAGATTGAGAAGGCCCATCCGGATGTTTTCAACATTCTACTCCAGGTGCTGGAGGATGGACAGCTGACCGACAGCTTCGGACGCATGGTTGACTTCAGGAATACGGTCATCATCATGACGTCGAACGTCGGCGGCAGGGAAATCGCGCAGCGTGGAGGCATCGGTTTCCAGCAGGACAACGATACGGAAAGCGCCTACTCCCAGATAAAGGGCAAGGCGACCGAGGAGCTGAAGAAGGCCTTCAATCCCGAGTTCCTCAATCGTGTGGACGCTTCCATCGTATTCCATCCGCTCGGCATCGACGAGATGAGGCTCATCGTTGACATACTCCTGAGGGATGTCGACTCAAGGCTCACTGAGTCTGGTATCCACCTCAAGATCAGCGACGAAGCCAAGGAGCTTCTGATCGAGAAGGGTTTCGATCCCGCGTTCGGGGCGAGGCCGATCAGGCGTGCGATTCAGCGCTACCTTGAGGATCCGCTGTCTGAGGAGATCCTGAAGGGTCGTTTTGAGAAGGGTGGCCCCGTAAACGTCGAGCGCAAGGGAGATGAACTGACCTTCCGCGCGTCTCGCAAGCGGGCCAAGGCAACGGCTTAGCGGCTGTTTGCAGCCGCCAGCCGCCCAGCGGCTGCGAATGCAGCCGCCGTGCACCGGAACTGATGTCGGCTTTCGGTCGGCGTGGGGTCCGGATAGGTTTGCGAAACAGAGCGCTCACGCCGATCTGCCGGTTCCTCGCGTCCAGTGTTCTTCGGATGAGAGATATCCTGTCATGAAACATCGCCGCTGGGTAATCGTGCTTGCGATCATAGTGATCGCCGTGCTGCCCGCATCGTATGTGGGACTCAGAATAGCTGCGCGGAGGCCGGCCGTGAAGCTCGCGCTTCTGTCGCGAGTGATGCCCTTTGTTGGCGGCGAAGTCACCGTAGGCGAGCTCAATCTCGGGCTTGCGTCATTGACTGTGAACGACGTTCGGATCGTGTCAGAGGACGGCAGCTCGGTCTTCGTTCCATATGCCAGCGCGAGCGTGAGTTATGCCAGGCTTATTGGGAGTGGCTTCGATCCAAGGCGAAGTCTGGACATTGTCATAGTCAACACCCCCGTGATCGTGGTTCGCGTTGGCATGGGAGACACGCTTGGATCGCCGAGCGCCGACGTCTCCCGTTTCGGCCGGTACGCGCGAATGCTCCCAAGCTACCTTGTGGTGTCGGATGCGACTGTCATCTTCGAAGACGCCCAGACCGGGAATGCGCTCGAGGTCTCCGGTCTCGACCTCCTTATGGAGCGGACGGACGGAGGCGACTTCAGCGGTGGAGTCACAGCCGGCTGTCTCGGGGCGCCCGACAACATCACAGCCGACGTCATCTGGAATCTCGATTCGTCGCTTCTGGAGCTAAGTATTGAACTGACTGAGGCAGAACTACGTCCGGGACTTCCTCTGATCGATGCTCTACCGTTCGCTCCCGTTGATGGGCGTTTGGAGGCCGGCGCGGTCTTGACCGTCGGTGCTGAGACGGGTGTGGATCTCAAGTACAACCTGAGCCTGAGTGACACCGATTTCGAACTGGATGCCGTGCCCGGGATGTTGACCGTTGACGAATGCAGCTGTTCCTATGAGTCCGGTCGTCTCGATATCAGCACTCTCCTCGCGAGCTTCAGAGGTGATGCGGTGAGCGCCTCCGGACGGCTCAATCTGGAGCACGGTGTTTTCGAGGACCTGACCATTCTGACGGAGTCGCTGGATGTAAGCGGCCTTGTGCCCCCTCGAGATGGAGGCATCTCAGTTGCGGGGAGAGCCGACGCGCGCGTCAACGTCACCGGACCCTTCACAGATCCGACGCTTCTTTTTGACGTCAGCTTCCCGGACCTGACTGTGGAGGCCGTCACCGCCCACGATCTCGTGACGAGCGGGGAGTTCGGATCGGGCAGCCTCAAGATCTCCCGCCTCACTGCCGCTGTCTTTGGCGGAGACCTGGCATTGAGTGGCCGGGCCGACGGTCTCGGCGCCCGGGAGTCGCTCGATCTCAGCATCACCGGGGATCTCAGCGAGGCAGATCTTGGGCAACTCCTGCTGGGACGCGGTCCCGATTACGGTGCCGGGAGGATCTCGCTCGGCGACTTCGAACTGAGCGGAAACGCGGAGTCGATCGACCTGGAGTCTCTCGTTCGCTGGTCGGACGCAATCCTGGGTCCGGTGGCGCTGGGATCGGGTGTCGGCGGCGTGCTTCTGAAGGACGACGTCCTCTACGTGACGCTGGACTCACCGGACATGGGTTACTCGCTGTCCGGTGAGGTCAGTGATGTTCTTGCTGCACGCCATCTGGATCTGGAACTCCAGCTGTCGAGTCTCCGGGTAGATTCGCTGCTCTACGGCGAAGTCGGCGCCCTGATGTCGGTCTCACTGGACGGTCCGCTCAGAATCTCCGGCGACCTCGAGTCGGCGGCGGTGGACGGTATCGTCAGTGTGACTGGAGAGAACGGTGCGGCCAACGTGCGCGTAACGGGACGCATACGCGGCGACACTGAACGCCGCGTGTTGGAGCTGTCTCTCGAGTCGGACGACGCCGTTCTGAGGGGCGTTGATATGGCGCTCCGCGGGGATGCCGTGATAGGCGAGAACGAGATAGCTATCTCCCGTCTTGACCTTGGCGACTACGGGGAGGCCGAGGGATCCGTGAGTCTGAAGAGCGACGGTCTCATGAGGGGGAGTCTCGTTGTATCCGAGGCTCCGCTCAGGGACGTGTACACGCTTGCGATCGGGCACGAACCCCCCGATGAACTTGACGGGCTGGTGTTTGCCGCGATCTCGGGTAACGGAGAGATAGGGAACCCATCGGCCACCGTTCAGATTCAGGTGGCGAACGCCACCATCGGGCAGGTCGAGGACCTCGACGTTGCAGTCATGGCAACGTTCTCCGATGGCGCGATCAACGTCAAGGAGCTGACCGTGCAGGAGTCGGGACGGACGATACTGCTGACGGAGGGGACGGTAGTGCCCGGTGGCGAACTCGCCCTCTCTGTGCGGGGGGACGGCATCCCCGGGCCGTTTCTCGCCGGTGGAATCGATACCAGGTTCGATCTCGCCGCGGGCGTGGGTGGTACAACCGGCGAGCCGAATCTCGACGCGCTCGTGGAGTCGAGCGACGGCGAGTTTCTCGGTGTTCCCTTTGACGAATTCGTGGCCCGGGTCAGCGGGGCCGCCGGACAGATACATGTGGACCGGCTCGCGCTCGAACGGGATCGATCATACCGTGTGACCGTCAGTGGTTCGGCGCCTTTGGCTGCGATCTTCGATCCCACGAGCGGGGAGGAGGGTGAAGTAACCATCGAAGTCGACGGCGATCCCCTGGCTCTTCTCGGAGAGATCTCGTCGTCCGCCGACATCTCTGGCGGAACCGGCAGAATGACGCTCCGTCTTGCCGGGAACCGCAGTGGATTCACCGTGGCACGGGCGGAGCTCGATGCGACAGCCTCATCGATCAGGCCGACCGAGGTCTTCGGGGAGCTTCGGGACGTGCACGCTCGGGCGAGCGTGACCGACGGCAGACTGCGTTCGGGGGCCATCGAGGCGTTCTCAGGAGGACGCAGTCTGAAACTCGAGAGTCGCAGGGATCGCACCGTGGACGGTCGGATGCTGCCGCCGCTTGTCATAGGTGGCGTCGATGTTGGTGTGCTCGCTCTGACAACCGACGCGGCAGGCGTGGAGGTGTCGATCTCCGGCCTGATGGAATCGGGCACAGTGGGGAAGGCGGCCGCGCGGGGGCGCGGAGATGCGGCGGAATTCCTGATCGCGGGTCCGTCGGAGCATCCTCTTCTCTGGGGGGAACTGACCTTCTCAGACATGTCGTTTACCTATCCGTTCGGTGATGGAAGCGAAGGGGAGAGGGACGATTTTCTCTCGCGAGCCAGTTGGGATCTAAGAATGAGCGCGGGCAGGAATCTCTGGTACCGACGGACGAACATATCTATGAAGCTGGACAGGGGCAGTGGTCTGGAGTTCGTGGGCGTGCCTGGAGATCATACGATGTGTGTGTCGGGACGGCCCTCGGCATCCCGAGGCACATTGGAGTATCTGCATGCCGATTTCACAATAAGAACTGCATTCATTGATTTCCCCGCGTTCTGTGAGCTGCCGCGCTTCTACGTCGAGGCGACGACCCACGTGGCGGACGGCACAGAGATAACGCTGACCGTTGAGTCCGATGAAGTTGCAGGGCAGTTCTTCGCGGCTCTTGGGACGGCTCTGGATGAGAGCACAATCAGGCTTGCCTCGGATGACCCCGATGACATCACGCAGGAGGATGTTCTCTCCAGGCTGACGTACGGGGTTGCGTACGATACGCTGGAGGACCAGGAGGGGCAGGTACTTGAGCGGCGGAGGGCTCTGGGTGTCGTGGCCACGCAGGTGGGCGGGATGGTGGTGCGTCCGCTCGTCGCGCCCGTTGAGGGACGCATCAAACGCGCTCTTCATCTGGATCTCGTCCGGATAGACGTCGATTTCGTCCAGTACTTCCTGGCCCAGCTTGACCAGTGGCGCGCCCAGGAGGATGCTGGAGAGTACCAGCCGTTCTTCTCCGATTCCCGGCTGACACTGGGCAAGTACGCCTCTCAGAACTGGCTTGTCTCCTACACCGGCGAGGCTGAGAGCTACGATGTCGGCGTCGGCGAGCGCCGGCTCGGAGTGCAGCACGAAGTTGGGATTGAATACGAGGTGTCCCGCAATACGTCTCTCTCTCTGAGCGTGGTTATCGACCCGCTGCTCACCGGGTGGGACAGGCGAATCTCCATCGAAAACAGATTCGAGTTCTAGTACTCTCTAGCTGGCGCCCGCATCTACTTCACGCGCCGTCCTGTGGCCCCGCCCGGGCGTCATCGGATGTGCCGTAATCGACTCTGAGACCGTCAGTTCCAGCTCCTCTGGTTTTCGTTTACAGCCCATCCACCGTGTGCTAACATCCGCCATCGGCATACCCTATTGGAGGTACATACATGCGTCGACGGGCCGTCATGTCATTCTGTCTCTGTGTTCTCCTGTTGACCCCCCTCCTGGCGTCCGCGGAGGTGGTGAGCGAGATCACGGTCGAGGGGAACGAGTACATCAGTCGCGACAGAATCCTGCTGTTGTTCGGGGTGGTGATGAACGATGAGTTCACGACCGAGGGAGTGCGTGAGGGGATACGGCGGCTGTATGAGACAGGTAGTTTCTCAGACGTCCAGGTGCACGCGGAGGAAGCCGAAGGCGGAGGGCTCCGTTTTGTGATCGTAGTTCAGGAACGACCGAGGATCTCCTCTGTCGATATCGTGGGCAACGATGGCATAGACAACGACGATATTGAATCGGTGCTCAGGGTGGAGCGGGGGATCCCATTCGACTCAAGCAGACTGGACGATTCCAGGATCGCAGTTCTCGCCCTGTATGAGGGCAAGGGGTATCCGGCGGCATCGGTCGAGGTGTCCACCGAGGACCTCTCCGGGAACAACGTGCGCGTAGTTATTCGTATCGAAGAGGGTAGCAGGGTAGTAGTGAAGCGGATCGAGTTCAGTGGCGGGTCCATTCAGGACAGCAAGCTCAAGGATGTGATGGAGACCAAGGAAGACCGGTGGTGGAGAACGGATGCGTTTCTCGATAAGACCGTGCTGGAGGACGATCTCCTCAGAATCGAGGATCGATACAGGGCCGAGGGTTACATAGATGCCAGGACGACCGGCTACGACACGACCTACGAGGAAGACGGCAAGAGGGCCATCGTTACCATTCTGATCGACGAAGGCAACCTGTACACAGTTTCCGACATCGAGTGGGTGGGAGCGTCAGGCTTCGCCGAGGATGCGCTCTACGACCTGACGGGCATCCGTCCCGGGGACACCTACTCTCCGGTGGATGCGGATGGAATCATCCGGGATGCCTACTCATGGTACGGTGAGCGCGGATACATCCATGCGAGGATATTCCGGCAGGAGGACATCGAGTCCGACAGCAGTATGAAACTCCTGTTCCACGTCGAGGAGAATGAGCCGGCGCGGGTCGGTCGGATTCACATCGTGGGGAACACTCGAACCAACGAGAAGGTTATAAGACGCGAACTCACGATCAAGCCGGGCGATCTCTATCGGACGTCGGACGTGGTAGCGAGCCAGCACAAGGTGGCCAACCTGGGTTTCTTCAACGGCCCGGGAGTGGAGTTCACCGACAGCGCCAATCCCAACGACATAGATCTCATATTCAGAATCGAGGAGCGTCAGACGGGTCGAGCCGGTGTTGGCGTCTCCCACACGAGCGAGAAGGGTATAGTCGGCTTCCTCGAGCTTTCGGAGGGGAACCTGTTCGGCAGCGGGAGGCATCTCGATCTCAAGTGGGAATTCGGAGCGAAGAACACGGAGATCGTGCTGGGCTTCACTGAGCCGTGGTTCATGGACAAACACCTGTCTGTCGGTTTTGATATCTACGATACGAGCGACAAGCACACATATGGACTTCTGGACGACGAGTTCTACAAGAGCGCCTTCAGCGACTCAGCTGCGCACAGCGACATATGGGAACTCGAGGATTCG
>DAOVNE010000253.1 GCA_030630395.1 Candidatus Eiseniibacteriota bacterium | reverse complement strand
GGAGCCCACGACCGGGATTGAACCGGTGACCTCATCCTTACCAAGGATGCGCTCTACCTACTGAGCTACGTGGGCGCCTGGACAAGCCTACAGAACCCCCGCGCCCCTCCGGTCGCGAACGAGCCGAACGAGTAGTATACGGTCTGGTCCTGCATCCGTCAACAAAATACATCGATCGGACCCAAAAAACCGTCCGAGGAGTGAAATATCTCTTCAGCGGATACCGCTCGCAGCACCACACTCCCAAATGCTGCTGTTTTGGAGCGGGAAACGGGACTCGAACCCGCGACCCTCAGCTTGGAAGGCTGATGCTCTAGCCAACTGAGCTATTCCCGCACATATCCTGCACATCCCGGAGCGGTTCTCGGCGATGGTGGGGGGGGGAGGATTCGAACCTCCGAAGGCGATGCCGACAGGTTTACAGCCTGTTCCCTTTGGCCACTCGGGCACCCCCCCGCTCGGGGTCCACTCCGTACACCCGGACAAACGGCCCCCAACGGCGGGGCCGACAGAACTGGAGCTGGCGAGAGGACTTGAACCCCCAACCTCCTCATTACAAGTGAGGAGCTCTACCATTGAGCTACGCCAGCCCGGGTGTTGCATGTCCTGGCGCACGGGACTCTTGAGCCTCCGGAATTCCAGCTACAAGCGCTCTATTTTATGAGAGGAGGTATGCTGTGTCAACCGAAAAACGGCTTGTGGTGGCGTTCAGGCACACTATTTGTTTTTGCGCGCCACCGGACCGTCCGGAGTGTCCTCCACGCTATAACCCAGGGCCGTGATACGGTCCCGTGTTTCGTCCGCAAGCGCCCAGTTCCCGGCTCCTCTTGCCTCGGTCCGGACCTTGACCAGTTCGAGCACCTCAGCCGGTACATCCTCTCCTGCCGTCCCGACGCCCTCAAGAAGGCCCAGTATCTCAAAGAGCTCCCGAAGAACAGCCCTGTCGCTCTTGAGGACCGACTTGTCGGCTCCCGAATCGACTGACTGATTGACCAGGCGAACGATGTCGAAGAGATGGCCTATCGCCTGGGCGGTATTCAGGTCATCCTCCATCGCCTCGAGGAACTTCCCGCGGGCCTCATCCACAGCCGGAGAGGCCCCGGCCGTGACTTCCCCCTCCCCCTCCCGCCCCACAAGACGCTCCAGGGTCCTGAACAGGTTCTCGAACCGCTCGACCGCGGTCGCCGCCTCGGCCAGACGCTCATCCGAGAACTCGATCTCAGAGCGGTAGTGCGTGGAGAGAAGATAGAATCGGACAACATCAGGAGAGAACTGCTTCGAGATCTCGGCCATGGTCTTGAAGTGTCCCGTTGACTTGGACATCTTCTCACCGACCAGGTTCACGAGACCGTGGTGCACCCAGTGGTTGACGTACGGCTTTCCAGTCGCCGCCTCCGTCTGTGCGATCTCGTTCTCGTGATGAGGGAATATGAGCTCGGTCCCGCCCCCGTGTATATCGAAGTGCTCACCGAGGTACTTGGTCGACATCGCGGAGCACTCTATGTGCCAGCCCGGGCGACCCTTGCCCCACGGACTGTCCCATGACGGCTCGCCCTCTTTCGCCGCCTTCCAGAGCACGAAGTCCTCCGGATTGCGTTTGCGATCGTCCAGCTCCACGCGCTCACTCGCGCCGGCGATCAGGTCTTCAAGCTTCCTGCCGGAGAGCTTTCCGTAGCCCGGCCACTTCCCTATCTCGAAGTAGACGTCACCGCTGGATTCGTAAGCCACACCTTTGTCCACGAGCCTCTCCACGAATGCGATGATGTCGTCCATGTGTTCCGTCGCGCGTGGGTAGTAGTCGGCCTTCTCTGCACCCAGGAAAGCGAGGAACTCCATGAACTTGTCTATGTTCTCCTGCGCAATCACCAGGTAGTCGACGCCGCGCTCGCTCGCCTTCTCGATTATCTTGTCATCGATATCCGTGAAGTTGATTACCAGGGTGACATCGTAGCCCTTGTAGCGCAGGTATCGCCGGAAGATATCCGAGACGACCGCCACGCGCATGTGCCCGACGTGAGGTTCCGACTGGACGGTCATACCACAGAAGTACATCCCGACCTTGCCATCGTTGACCGGAACGAACTCCTTCTTGCCGCCTGTCTGTGTGTCGTAGATCCTCAGCATCTACCCTTCCTCCACGGACTCCTGTTTTGTCCCGGCGACACGTACGCGTCGCAACGATCGATCTCTTCCGCCATCGGCGGGTTGCATCGCCGTCCGCGTCCCCCTTAGCATCACGACTTGCATGAAGGTAGTCCACGGAGATGGCTCGTGTCAAGCGAGCCGCGCGTCGAGTGCGTCGGAGAACCCGGGAGCTACCCAGTCCGGGAGGCTCCAATAATCGCAAGCGCGCGTTCACGGTCGATGGGGCCTGCGGCCTTGCCGTCGCTCATGATCGCACTTCCGATTATGATGCCGTCAGCGGCTTTCAGGATTCGAGAAATCGTATCGAGTGTCACACCGCTTCCAACGAAGACCGGAGCCTCCGGCACGGCGGCCTTCACTCTCTCGAGTTCGCCTAGCGAAGCAGGAGCTCCCGTCGCCGCCCCGGTCACAATGAGCGCCGACGCTCCACCTCGCCTGACAGCATCGGCGGCGGCCTGCTCGATCGTGCCACCACCCAGAGGAACGGCGTGCTTCACAAGCACATCTGCAAAGACAGCCAGGCCGGGTGCCATGTCACGGACGTCGAGCATCGTCGCCATCGCGTCGCCCTCGATGATGCCCTGATCGGTCACCGCGGCGCCGACGTGGACATTGACCCTGATGAAACGTCCCCCCACGGCAGCGGCGATCGCGACAGCCGAGCGTCCGTCGCTCCTCAGAACATTGATACCGAGGGGAAGCTTGACCGCGTCGGCCACGCATGCTCCAACCGATGCCATCCCGGCAACGGCCCCTCTGCCCGCGAATCCCCTGGCAAAAGGCGCGTCACCGAAGTTCTCGAGGATCATGCCGTCGAACCCTGCGTCCTCGAGGGTTCTGGCGTCCGAGACCGCCTGGTCGATGATCTCCTTCATGGAACCGCCCCATCCGGGGCTCCCGGGAAGCGGCATCAAATGCACGACGCCGATCAGACACTTCGGCCTGCCAAACAGCTCCTCGATCGTTCTCATACCCGGATCCTCTTCATCAGGAGAGCCGGAGTGACCCCCGGCTCTCTCTTCAGTATGGTCGCCTGGTCCAGAGCACGTGCCGGTCTTAGCGCGTGAAGGAGGCAACCGTCTTCGCGTCCAGCTTCTTGACGACTGCGGTCAAGAGCTTGACCATGCTGTCGTAGTCTTTCCTGTGGAGCACTCCGACGTGCCCGTGAATGTAGCGTGTCGGTACGACGAACGTGAGACAGGGCACACCGTGCTTGTTGATGTGTATCGTCCCGCTGTCG
>DAOVNE010000122.1 GCA_030630395.1 Candidatus Eiseniibacteriota bacterium | reverse complement strand
TCGGGAAGGAGATCGTTGACGGCGGCATGTCGTGGACGTATTGCCCGAAGTACCCGACTGCTCCGCCCCCGTACAACGGCCTTGGTGACCTGATCAAGAACACGCAGACCGGCTTCTGGGCGGTCAACATGGGAGCACCCCCGCCGCCGGACCCGACCAAGGAGACCGAGTACCTTGTCCGGGCCGAACTCGCCGCGGCCGAGTACGACGGCGTCCTTGAGCACCTCATCTCGTCGTACGACCCGCGGTCGGAGCGCCTGCGCCCGGGCCTCCAGGGCCAGGGCGCCCGCGTGCTGGACTTCGCGCCACTCCTGACGTTCGACACGCTTCCGATCAATGATCTCGTCGTGCGGCTTCTGAGCCTTTCAGAGAAGGCACTGACGAAAGAGGTCGAGATCGAGTTCGCAGTCGCACTCGACCCGCTCGGGCGGGCGACACCACGGTTCGGATTCCTTCAGGCCCGTCCGATGATGGTCGCGCGCACGCCCGTCATGGTCACCGAGGAAGAGCTTGCTTCCCCGCAGGCGCTTATCTCATCGGTGCATTCGCTAGGCAATGGGACCCGCGACGATATTCTCGACATCGTATACCTTCGACCGGAGGCATTCGAGGCGCGTCACACTCCCACAATTGCCGGCGAGCTCGACATCATCAACAGAGAGCTGGTCCAATTAGAGCGGCCTTACGTGCTGATCGGATTCGGGCGGTGGGGCAGTTCTGATCCGTGGCTCGGCGTTCCGGTCGATTGGGGACAGATCGGTGGCGTTAGTGTGATCGTGGAGGCGACGCTTCCACAGATGACACCCGATCTCAGCCAGGGATCGCATTTCTTCCACAATCTAATCAGCTTCGAGGTTCTATATCTCTCAGTCAGCCACACGGCCGAGCCCGGCATCCACTGGGAGTGGCTCGACGCTCTGCCTCCCGTCTCGGAGTCGGAGCTCGTGCGCCACGTCAGACTGGAGCATCCCGTGGCGGTGAAGGTCGACGGAAGAAGCGGCAGAGGAGTGATCACACATGCCTGATGAGCTGCGCAACGCACCCGATGGACTCATGGCCTCCCTGCGGGAGCGGGCCAAGGAGCTCAACTGCCTCTACCATGTCGAGGAAGCGCTCCGGAAGCACGAAACGACTACCGATGAAGCCTACCAGGAGGCTCTCGACGCACTCCCGCCCGGCTGGCAGTACTCCGACGTCTGCGTGGCGAGGCTCTCCGTCGAGGGCAAGGTATTCTCCTCACACGACTTCAAACCGTCCGAGTGGGTGCTCCGCGCCGACATCATGGTCCAGGAAGAGGCGGTCGGAGCGCTCGAGGTCTTCTACACTGAGAAACGTCCGCACGAAGACGAGGGGCCCTTCCTGAGTGATGAGGTGAAACTCATCAACACGATCGCCGAGCTCATCGGTCACCGCATTCTGCACCAGCGGCTTCAGGGCATCCGGAAGGACTGGGAGGCGCTTCAGAGTGAAGGCACTCTGAACGCATCCGAGATCTGGCGTAGTCCGCTTCATCTTCTGAGGGAGTCCGACCGGAGTCTCTACCTGCGCATCGCCCACAAGATGCTCAACTACCTCTGCCAGATCGGCGTTGCGGAGGCCCCGGAGATGCTCGCGGGTGGAGCCGGTCCGCTCCGTCTGGAGGCTGAGGTCTCCGGCGAGACCAACGTCCCGGCGTGCCGACTCGCTCAGGATCCGGATTATCTCATGAGCGATGCTCCGTTCGAGCTGGCGAGCAAGCATCTCAGCCAGACCGAGATCCTGGCACGCGTGCAAAGCTGGATGCAGGAAGACAAGGCCTTGAGCTTCCTCCGCGTCCTCAACAACCCGCGTTCACCGCTGCCTGAGATCGTCGATGCGATGCGTCGCTTCCAGCACGGCATCCCCGACAAACGCATCCTCCGACCCTCCACGCTGAAGACGCTACGGGTCTCGCTGGCACAGCGTCTCCTGACCGAGCAGATCGACTTCGTGCGCATTGCAAAGGAGAGCATGGAGATCGAGGATTTCTATGACCTGACCGGGCGGATGGTCATCCCCGGCGGCAGCCACGGACGGCTTGGCGGGAAGAGCGCCGGCATGCTCCTCGCCCACTGCATTCTCGCGCGAACTGCGGACAAGGAGCAGTTGGTGGGAGACATCAAGCTCCCCAAGACGTGGTACCTGCCGTCCGATGGTGTTCTCGATTTCATCGGACACAACGACCTGCAGGAGGTCATCGAACAGAAGTTCAAGGAGACCGACGAAGTCCGCCAGGAGTACGCGGACATCGTCCGCCTCTTCAAGAACTCAACATTCCCGCCGCGCATTCTCAATGGTCTCTCGGTAGCGCTCGACGACTTTGCGGATGTACCGCTGATTGTGAGAAGCTCGAGTCTCCTTGAGGACCGGCTCGGCACTGCCTTCTCCGGGAAATACAAGAGCCTGTTCGTCGCCAACCAGGGGACCAAGGCCGAGCGGCTCGAGGCGCTCGCAGACGCCATCGCTGAGGTCTATGCCTCAACGTTCGGACCGGACCCGATCGAGTACAGGCGCGAGCGCGGCCTCCTCGAGTTCAATGAGGAGATGGGAATCCTGATCCAGGAAGTTGTCGGCACGAAGGTCGGGAAGTACTTCTTCCCAGCGTTCGCCGGTGTCGCGTTCAGCAGCAGCGAGTTCCGCTGGTCTTCTCGCATCCAGAGAGAGGACGGCCTCGCAAGGCTCGTGCCCGGTCTCGGAACGAGAGCGGTCGATCGTGTCGCGGATGACTACCCGGTGCTGCTCGTTCCGGGCAAGCCGAGTCTCAGAGCCAATGTCGCCGTCGACGAGATCGCTCGATACTCACCCAAGCGGATCGATGTCCTCAACCTTGAGTCCGGCACGCTTGAGACGAAGAGCCTCGCCGACCTCCTGAAGGACGTCGGATCGGACTTCCCGGGGTTCGACAAGATATTCTCCTCAATAGAGGAGGGAATGCTGGGAAAAGCACCGCCGCGTGTGATGTTCGATGCAGAGAGACACGAACTCGTGGCGACGTTCGACGGACTGGCGAAGACGACGCAGTTCATCGAGCATCTCAACAACATCCTCAACATCCTTGAGGAGAAGCTCGGCAACCCCGTCGACATCGAATTCGCTCACGACGGCACGGATTTCTACCTTCTGCAGTGCCGTCCGCAGAGCCAGTCGGATGACTCCAGCCCCGCTCCGATTCCGAAGGATGTCGAGGAGAGAGACATCGTCTTCACGGCCGAGCGGTACGTCTCGAACGGCTGGGTTCCGGATATCAGGAATGTCGTGTACGTGGATCCGGAGCGGTACGGTCAGCTCGGGAGCCGCGAAGAGATGCTATCCGTCGCGCGCGCCGTCGGCAAGCTCAACAGACTCCTCCCAACGAAGCGGTTCATCCTGCTCGGTCCAGGACGCTGGGGCAGTCGCGGCGATGTGAAACTGGGCGTCAGCGTGACCTACGCCGACATCTCAAACACGGCGATGCTCATTGAGATAGCGAAGGCGAAGGGCGACTACGTCCCCGACCTCTCCTTCGGAACGCACTTCTTCCAGGACCTCGTGGAGTCCCGTATCAGGTATCTGCCACTCTACCCCGACGAGGAGGGCGTGATCTTCAACGAGCGTTTCTTCCTTGGCTCCACGAACCTCCTCTCCGACATGCTGCCCAAGTTCGCGCACCTCGCAGACGTCATTCGCGTGATCGACGTTCCGGCGACCGCGGACGGTCGACTGCTCCGAGTGCTCCTCAATGCCGACCTCGACGAGGCGCTGGCCCTCCTCGTCGATCCCGATGAGAGCCGCGAGCGACCGCAGCCGGTTCAGCAGAGAGTTTCGCGCAGACCCGTGCAGTACTGGCAGTGGCGGCTCCGCATGGCCGAGAGGATCGCTCTGGAGATCGATCCGGGTAGATTCGGGGTGGTTGCTATCTATGTATTGGGGAGTACGAAGAATGCCACGGCCGGACCGGCGAGCGACATCGACCTCCTGATCCACACGCGAGGGACCGATGTGCAGGAGCGCGAGCTCACAAACTGGCTCGAAGGTTGGGGACGCTGCCTGAGCGAGATGAACTACCTCCGAACCGGCTACAGGACGGAGAATCTGCTCGACGTCCACCTTGTGACTGACGAAGATATCGCGAGTCGGACAAGTTACGCATCGAAGATCGGAGCCGTGACCGACGCCGCCCGCGAGCTGCCTCTCGGAAAGCCGTGATCCTCGCCGGGCCGGATGCACCCCGGCTCGCGAGCACCTACAGCAGCTCCCTGGTCGCCTTCTCCGGAGCATTCGGATCAAATCGCACGAGCGCGAGTTCGGGCCCATCATGGCCCGCGCCGTAGAGGTGTGTTCGGCCGATGTGATCGTGCCACTCGCCGGTGAGCCGGACGGATTCGTGGGCGTGGCCGTGTAGGGTTATCAACGGCTGGCGGGTTTCGATGAACCGCCGGATGGCGATGCTCCCAATGTGGACATCGAGCGGCACGTGGTCAACCATCTGGCCGTCGAGCGCAACCCGGTCGAGCGCGGTCCTGTGCGGTGGCGAGTGGAATAGGAAGATGGCCCTCTCAAGATCCTCGGAGCCGGCTAGCTCCTTGAGGTCGTCGAGAATGGTCGCGTTGCGAGCCACGCGTGCGTCTTCGGGAACTGAGCGGCGGCCCTCTTCCGGTGAGACACTGCCCGGATCGACATACCGCGACACATCGTAGCGCTCCCAGTCCTTGAGGAGGAACGGGGTCGGCGGCACGTAAGAATAGCCGTAGAATGAGAATCCGCCGAACTCGACCCGCCTGTTGTGAACGTACTGCCACACACCGGCCGATGCAGCGGCCATCACGGCCGCCTCCTCGAAACGCGGGTCGTCGTTGCCAAGTATGAGCAGAACCTCTGGGTAGCTCGAACCGAGGTCGTCCCGCAGCCGCGTGAATCCCTCCGCCAGGAAATCGCGCACGAAATCCCCTTGCACGTCGTCATCATGCGAGGCGAACAGCATCGGCAGGAGGTCGCCGCCGAGCAGGACCGCATCGGGGCGCTCCTCGGCGATACAACGGAAGAGCCGCTGATACCGCTCAACCCTCCCGTGCATGTCGGAAACAAAGAAGACAATCACGCCTACTCCTCCCGCACCCGTGCCCTTACTTCACGGACCCGGCGCACACCGGCGAACGACATGAGAGCAATGAGAGCCACGGAGACGATCGGAAGAATGACGGCCAGGATGGATGCAACCACCGAGCCGGCGAG
>DAOVNE010000073.1 GCA_030630395.1 Candidatus Eiseniibacteriota bacterium | reverse complement strand
CAGCCGTTAGTCCTCCGGCACGACCTTCACGTCGGAGGAGGTTACTTCGAACCACTTGGTGCTGGGGTTTAGGCTCCAGACCATGAGCCCTCGCGCATCCGGTACATATGAGGGAATGGCCACGAGCCCGGGCGGCATCCTGTCCGTCACAGTCGTTATGAGACGAGTCTCGCCTCTCCCTGTTGAGATGGCCACGGTCGAGCCCTGCTCAATGCCGGCCTCATCCGCCGCCTCTTCAGAAAGCCACATCTCGCAGTATGGATTCTGCGCCTGCGGGAAACTCATACGCCCTGTCAGCGTTCCGTCCCAGCGGTGGAGCGGGTGGATGCTCTCAACAAGCTCGAGCCCACCACCTGGCGCGCTCGCCAGTTTTCCGAGCGCCGCGTCCACGTCCACGGCCAGCTCCGGATGCGTGGCAGTCGCCCCGCCCGCCGGAATCCCCACCCCCATCTCGGCCGCGATATCCGCGACCATCGTCCCGACAGACCTCGCGTCGCCCTGCGGCTTCACGCACGCATCGAGCGATGTTGAGAAGCCGAACGACGGGGTGTAGTTTCCACTGAATTCCGTCCAGACTGCCTGCGGCAGCCCGACGTCGCTGTGCTTCGATGTGTCGTTCTCAAAAATCGCGGAGGCCGCGAGGAACTCGAGGCTCTCCAGATCCTCCGGACCTACTGCCCCCGGATAGAGCTGCACGAGATCCGGCCCGAACACCAGAAGCCCCTTGATTTTCTTGTCGGCGACACCAGAGAGGATCTCCGCGGCCGTCCGGCTGGAACTCACGCGCTCGTAGGCGCCTATGGCATTCCCACCTCTGAAGAGGGGCGCATACTTCCCGCCCGCGGCCGAGGCGAGCTTGGCTGCGAGAAGACCCGTAAGATAGCCGGACGTAGAGTCGCCAAGCCTCGAGGAGACGACGACCACGACCTTCTGGAAGCTGCGAAGTCTCGTGGCAATCCTCTCGAGTCCGACCTTCGACATTCCACCCGCGGCCGCCGCCGCCTCAATATCTATGGAAGGTGAACCCTGTACGTTCATGGCCCTAAGCAGTCCGGCCAGAACGAGGGGTTCACTACCGGCCGGCGGCTCGATATGCAGATCGGCGAACCAATCCGTGTTCGAGCGGTATGGATTGATGGTGATGATCTGATTCGATCTGCTCTTGTGTCTTGCCTCGATGATGCGCTTCGATACGGTCGGGTGCCCCCAGAACACGTCCCCGATCAGGACGAAGCAATCCGCTTCGTCGAGATCTTCCGGAGTTGCATCGCCGATCCCACCCCCCGTGAGCAGGCCGTAGTCATTCCCGTCGTAGGCAACACCTATGCTCGTGGTGCCAAGAACGTGTGTGGCGAAACCGACGGCTGCATCGTAGTCCTCGTTCGAGAGTTCTGTCCCGACGATGACACCAAGCGCATCGGCTCCGTGGTTCTTCTTTATCTCGTCCATCTTCCCGGCCATCTTCGTCACCGCGACAGACCACGGCACTCTCCGCCGGTTGACGGTAGCCGCAAGGAATCGCTTCGGGTGAAGAAGAATCTCGAGGTTGTAGTGTCCCCTGGCGCAGAGCGACCCGCGGGACAGAGGCGACTCCTCATCGAAGTCTATCCTGACGGGCACTCCTTGGTCGACCTCCACCACGAACCCGCACTGGAGGGAGCAGATGAGACAAGACGCCTTCCTGATCTCTGGCATGTCGACTTCCCCTGAGACTGATCAGTTAGAATGGATCCTCGAACGAAGCGACCTGAGCCGCCGTCATGACGGGCCCGTCCTTGCAGATGTAGAGTTCGCCCATCATGCAGTGCCCGCACTTACCCAACCCGCAGCTCATGTTGCGCTCCATCGAGTGGTAGATGTTCTCCGGCTTGAATCCCTTCTCGAGAAGCGCGATGTTGACGAACTTGAGCATGATCGGAGGCCCGCAGACGCAGGCGACGGCCGTCTCCGCGCTGAACGGCAACCCTTCGACATCGACGGTGGTGAGAAGAGGCAGGTCGTCGAGAAGCACTGTGACGACACCCACCTTGCCGCTCCAGTTTGGAGCCGGCTCGTCGATTGTCAGCAACACCTCGGTGTTCTTCATCTTCTCCCACTCGGGGAGAAGGTCCTTGAAGATAACGTCTTCGGGCGTCCTCGCTCCGTAGCGGATCGACACCTTCTTGTAGCGATCGATGTCGTCGAAGAGCGCCAGGATGAGCGACCGAAGCGGGGCCAGTCCAACGCCGCCGCCCATTATCAGGATCTCCTTGCCGTCGAAGTCGGCCATGTTGTAGCCGTTACCGTACGGCCCGCGGATCCCGACGGTGTCTCCCACCTTCATCTTCGTGAGCGCGTGCGTCACCGTGCCGACGTCCATGATCGTGATCTCCATCGTCTCTGTGACGTTGGGGTTCGACGACGGCGTGAACGGAGCCTCTCCAACTCCCGGCGCCGTAAGCTCAACGAACTGACCCGCCGCAAAGGTAAGTGGCTCCTTTGGACGGAATCTGTAGGTTGTGATGTTCGGGGACTCCTGCTTGATATCCTCGATCACACTCTCTATTGGCCTGTAAATGTTCTTCATGCCTTTGCCATCTCCGTGACGACGTGCTTGATAGCTTCCCTCATATCGATGCGGCCCATGCAGACATCGATGCATCTGCCGCAGCCGGTGCACGAGACTGCGCCGTACCGGTCACGCGAATACTCCAGCTTGCAACGAATACGATTCTCCAGGCGCTGTGGGAGGTTTGGCCTCGAGTTGCCGCCTCCACCGGTCCTGGCATAGCCGATTGACAGACAGGTGTCCCAGTTCCGTGTCCGCTCGTAGCCGCCCTCCGCCCTCTGGTCCACAAGCAGGAAACACGTACACGACGGACAGATGCGATTGCAGGCCCCGCAGCCGACGCAGTTCTGCGTGACGTGCGCCCACGCGGCCTCGTTGCTCCCGAGCTCGTGTTTGTCGTGGGCGACGTCGACCGCGTACTGAGCGTTCTGACGCTCGACGGCCGCCGTCACCGAAGCCCGGCTTCTGCTCCGCTCATCCTTGTGATTCGAATCGACCGGGGTGAAGAGATCGTCGCTCCCCTCGAGGAGTTTCTCTCCCTTGTCGGAACCGCTCGTGAGGATGTACCCGGACTTAAGCGGAGAGATGTTGAGATCGAACCCGTCGTCGACATACGGCTTCCCACCCATCATTGTGCAGAAGCAGGTCTCCTTCGACGCGGTACAGTCGACGGAGACGAGGACGGTGTTCTGCCGCTTCTCAATGTAGAACGGGTCATCGTATTCCTCTGTGAAGTGCTTCGTGCTCCAGTAGACCTTGTCGAATTTCTCGAGACCGTCAAGGTCACAGGCCCGCGGTCCTACGACGATCGTCGCAGGCGCCTCCACGCTCGCCTCGGGATCGCTGCTCGGGTATTTCGCGACCACCTCACGCGCGTAGAAGAGGAACGTCTTGGGGGACTGTGCCGGGCACGCCCCGTGGAGCTCAAGTTTGTCGGGGACTTCTTCCTTCACCAGCTCGTAGTCGGGTGTCTCCGGGTTGTTCATGATGTCGAACGTGACCGGGACGTAGACCCTCTGGTTCTTGGCCCAGCGCCCGATGAGCTTGAGGAGGTTCTCTCGTCCGATGAAGACTTCTTTCATCCTGGCAAGCCCTCTCGCTTGGAGTTCTTTCGCTTTGTCCGGCCGGCTCGTACGAGCCGTACGACCTCCCTGAGCGTAAATATACCCCGCTTCGCTATTCGTTAGGAAAGCGATCCCGGGGTCTTTGTGTGCCACAGAGGTGGCTGGAACGCACCAGTCGTTGCCAGCAAGTAACAGTCAGTCCTTTCACAACTGATTGTTGCTCGCGGGGCGAAGCCTGTGCGCTCTCCGCCCGCGCCACGGAACAAAAACGGGCCCGTATCGAGCCCTTATAGCCCAACAGAGTGTAGCGGCCGGTCCGCCAACTGTCAAGCGCAAAAGGGGATAATCAGCTACCGCTTCATCTCCATGAACCTGAGATCAAGCTCGCCCCCGCCGGCATCGTCATTAAGGATGTACTTCTTCACCGTGGAGAGCACGGTGTCCATCGTCTCGAGCCAGAGCCGGGTCCGGATGGTGCTCCGTCCGCTCCGGTACTCGGCGACGAGCGCGCGGAAACGGTCCGCCTCACCCTGCGCTCTGTTGACGAACTCCGTGCTGTCGCCGCGTGCGGCGATGATCAGCGCCGCACCCTCACCACGGGCCATCGGCACAACACGGTTGGCGTAGCCGTTGGCCTCCTGGATAATGCGGTTCTTGTCCTCACGCGCACTGGCCACATCCCTGAACGAGTCAGCCACATCGCGCGGAGGATTGACCTCCTGGATGTGAGCTGCCACGAGTTCGAGCCCTGTGCCGTAGGAGTCGAGTATCTCCTGGGCGCCCGCCTTGACGTAGCGCTCGATCTCGAGCTTCGCGGTGGTCAGTACGTCATCAACGCTCGTGACCGCCACTTTCTCCGTCAGGACCGCCTCGCAGGCCTTCCGCACGAGCCAGTGGGGCTCCTCGACTCCAAACAGGAACGCCGCCGGATCCTTCACGACGTACTGAACGAGAAGCTGCCCCTCTATAATATTCGCATCACCGGTGACAAACTGCGTCTCCCGCGAGGAAGCGGAGAGCCCTCGGACCCGATCGATGATCTTGTAGCCGATGCTCATTCTCTTGATGGACGTTACCTGGGGGGTCGCAACTCTGCCCACAGGCCACGGAGGCCGATAGTGTATGCCTGGCTCGATGTTAGCGGAGACGAGCCGGCCGAAGCGCGTAACGACGCCCCGTTCGTCGGGCTCTACAACATATATGCCCGACAATAGATACATCGTCAGGAGCCCCAGCACGAAGAGCCGCGCAAGCCGTTTCACGCGAGGCAGACCGGCCTTCATGTCGGTCCCGACACTCGCTTCGTCGGCCCAGATACCCTTGTTGTCACTACCCATGTCCCGCCCGTGGCTCACCTGCTAGTTTCCCTTCCCGTCGAGGTACTTCAAGAGCTCAGAGTCGGAGGACAGGACGATCGTGGTCTGCTCGTCCATGAACGTCTTGTACGACTCGAGGGTCCTCAGGAATTCGTAGAACTCCGGGTCGACGCTGTGCGCCGAGCTGTAGATACGCATCGCCTTGGCATCGCCGCGACCGCGAATGCCCTCCGCCTCACGGTATGCAGTCGCGAGTATCTCCTGTCGCTCCCTGTCGGCAGCGGCCCTTATCTTGATCGCCTCTTCCTCCCCCTCGGAGCGATAGCGCTTGGCTGTTCGATCGCGCTCCGCTCGCATGCGGTCGAAGACGCTCTGCTTGTTCTGCTCTGGGAAGGCGATTCGCTTCATGCGCACATCGGTCACCTCGATCCCGAAGTTCGCTTCCGCCGTCGCACGGCAGCCGTCGGTCACAACGGCCATGATCTCTTCAATCTTCATCTCCTCGGGGTCGGTTGATATGAGGGCGTGAAGCGGGTATTGCCCGAGCGCCGCTCCCATCTCCGACGCGACGATGTCCGCCATCCGCACCTCGGCTCCCGCTCGATCATTCACCGTCTCGAGGAAACGTCTGGGGTCATCGATCCGCCACGCGACGAAGGCATCCGCCACGATGTTCTTCTTGTCGTTTGTTAAGAACTCGGTCGGCTTTGGATCGTAGACCAGAAGCCGCTTGTCGAAGAACCGCACGGCCTGCACTGGTTGCGGCAGCTTCCAACAGAGCCCCGCGCTCTCAATGACAGCAACCGGCTTCCCGAACTGAGTCACGATGGCCGTGGTCATCTCGTCCACAACGAAGACAGTGGACCGCCCTATCAATAGGAGTAGAATGATGACAGCCAGTGTGTAGTATCGTCGCTTCATTCTCTAGTCCTCCGTCGGAACTCTCGCACTCAGCTTCTGGTCGTAGACCCTGATGTCGTATCCCTTGAGTTTGAGATCCGAGCTCACAATGTACTTCTCTCTCCCCTGAAGCAGGCTCTCCATCGTCTCGATGTAGAGTCGCGTCTCGGTAACTGTTGGCGCCTTTCTATGCTCTTTGGCCAGCGCCACAAACCTGTCGGCGTCGCCTGTGGCTCTGCTCTGGAGCGCATGGCTGTAACCTTGAGCCTCAAGAATCGATGCCCCTGCCTCTCCACGGGCACGCGGGATGGTCTGGTTGGCGTAGCCGTACGCCTCGTTCATGATACGGTTCTTATCCTCGCGGGCGCTCGCGACATCGCGGAACGCCGGGACTACCTCGAGTGGTGGGTGTATGTCCTGGAGACGAACGCTCGTCACCTCGACACCGATCGCAGCGGAGTCAAGAAGCTCCTGGGTTCGCATCCGCAGTGTATCCTCGAAATCACCACGGCGCACGGTCAGGATGTCGTCTATGGCAAGCGACCCGGTCTCCTTTGACATCACCGATTCCATAATGAAGCGGATGTAGTCCTCCCTCTCCGCCACATTGAAGACGTAGTCGTTGACCTTGGAGACGCGATAGCAGACGACCACGTTCATGTCGATGATGTTCTCGTCACCTGTGAGTCTCAGCGCCTCCTTGGGCATCTTCTCGTACGTCCCCGCTGCATGGCGACTCTCCCACAGCGTCGCGTAGAATTCCTCCGCAACGCGCGTCACGGCTCTCGGCACATCGCGTGTGCGGAAGCCGACTTCGATGCGACGCATCTCTGAGACTTGAACGCGTACAACACGATCCACGGGCCACGGCGCCTTAACGTGCAGACCCGGACCAAGTGCATCCGTCCCGGCGCTCCCGAAACGCATAACGACACCCTGACGTCCCGGGCCGACGAACACGAGTGAGGTGGAAAGCCACGCGAGAACAACCACCCACATGACCAGACGAAGCATGCGTCGCCGGTTGCGGGGCTTGGTCAGCGTCCCGAGACAATGCCGACAACGATCGGACCACCCCGTCCGTTT
>DAOVNE010000260.1 GCA_030630395.1 Candidatus Eiseniibacteriota bacterium | reverse complement strand
GAGATCCTGGACCTGAGCGGGCAGCGCATGGCTGAACTTGAGCCCAATGAACCGTACATCTGGGATTCCCTGGATGCCGCTTTCGACGAAGTGCCGAGCGGCGTCTACATCCTCAGAATCGTGCTCCCGAACGGCAACGTTGAATTTCTGAAGGTAGCCATCATCCGATAGAGAGTGCGCGTCGGGGGTCCCGGCCGAAACCGCGAGTTCCGAATGGCGCTGCCATGAAAGGCAACTGAGACAGCATGGGGCGTGACCAAAACGAATCGAGAACCCTGATCGTTGGGGCAGGTGCAGCCGGCCGCATGGTGGCCGGGGAGATGCGTCTGCGACCGGAACACGGCTACAGAGTGGTCGGGTTCCTGGACGACGATCCAGACAAGCTGGGCCGCAAGATCCTCGACATCCCGGTTCTCGGATCGATCAGCGATCTGGTCGATACTGTGAAGGCGCATGATGTCCGCGACATAGTGATAGCCATACCCTCCGCGTCCGGACACACGATCCGGGAGGTAGTGAGACTCTGTGAGGCGGCCGGCGCTTCCTTCAAGATCGTCCCGGGCGTATGGGAGATCATCCTGGGTGATGTGACGATCAACCAGCTGCGCGAGGTCAGACCCGAGGACCTCCTGGGTCGAGAGACCGTCTCTCTCAATTCGGATGAGATGACCGAGGACCTCCGTGGCAAGTGTGTCCTGATCACGGGCGCCGGCGGCTCGATCGGATCGGAGCTGGCAAGGCAGGTGGCCGCATTTGACCCCGGGAAGATTCTCCTCATGGGGCGAGGCGAGAACAGCGTCTACGCCATCGATCAGGAGATAGGGCAGTACTACCCCGATGTGGAGAGACACGCAATCATCACCGGCATCAGCGATGCCCGTGGGGTGGAGAGCATCTTCCGCGAATTGCGTCCTGAGATCGTCTTTCATGCGGCTGCTCACAAGCATGTGCATCTGATGGAGGCCTACCCGGACGAGGCCATAAAGAACAACGTGACCGGTACGAAGACCCTGTTGGACGCGGCGGTGCGCTACGGATCCGAACGCCTCGTGATGCTCTCGACCGACAAGGCCGTGAGGCCGCAGGGCGCCATGGGGGCTTCGAAGCGGCTGGCGGAGTCCATCCTCATCGACCGCGCAGCGCGCGGATGCGATACGAAGCTGATGGCTGTCCGATTCGGCAATGTCCTTGCCAGCAGAGGAAGCGTCGTACCGCTCTTTCGTCAGCAGATCCGCCTCGGCGGACCGGTGACGATCACGCATCCGGACGTTACCAGGTACTTCATGACCATCAGAGAGGCAGCGATGCTGGTCCTCGAGGCCGGGCTCTCGGGACATGGGGGAGAGATATTCGTCCTCGACATGGGCGAGCCCATTCGCATTGCCGATCTCGCAGCTCATCTGATCCGGCTCTCCGGACTCGAGCCCGGCACGGACATCGCCATCGAGTTCTGCGGTCTAAGGCCGGGAGAGAAACTGCACGAGGAGCTATGGTATTCCGACGAGACGCTCTCACGGACATCCAATGACAAGGTCATGGTGGTTCAGTCGCCGGCAGCCGGTTTGGTCACCGATCTTGAGGAGCGAGTGGCGCGCCTTGAGGAGCTGGCCCGCGCATGCGACCGCGAGCAGGTGCACGAGGAGCTCGCGGACATCTTCCCCGACATGAAACACAGGACGAAGCATGACGAAGCAGATACCGGCAGCTGAGGGTGGAACACCGGTACGCGGTGACTACCTCCCGTTCGCCCGACCATCGATCGGACAGGCAGAGATAGATCTCGTAGTTGAGACCTTGAAGTCTGGCTGGCTGACGGTCGGTCCTCGGACCAAGGAGTTCGGACGGAAGGTGGCGGCGTACGTCGGCGTGCCCAACGCCGTGGCCCTGAGTTCGTGCACAGCCGGTCTCCATCTGGCACTCGACGCTTTTGGTGTGGGACCAGAGGACGAGGTTATTCTTCCCGCGCTCGATTTCGCCTCCGGCGTGAATACGGTGCTCCATCTTGGTGCGCGGCCCGTCCTCGTGGACGTTGACCGCGAGACCCTCAATATCACTCCTGAGATATTCGCAAGCGCGATTACAGATCGCACGAAGGTCCTCATGCCTGTACATTTCGCCGGCCGTCCCTGCGACATGGACGGCATCATCGAACTCGCTCGCGACAAGGGTCTCAGGGTTCTGGGAGACGGCGCGCATGCGATCGGAGCAGACATCGGAGGCAGGAAGATCGGCTCGATGGCCGATGCCACATCGTTCAGCTTCTACGTAACGAAGGGCATAACGACGGGCGAGGGTGGCGCCATTGCATCCCCGGATCCCGATTTGATCGTCAAGGTGGCGCGGCTAAGCCTCCACGGGATGAGCAGCGACGCATGGAAGAGGTACAGCGATCGAGGACCGTGGTACTACGAGATCCTTGAGGCAGGTTACAAGTACAATATGAACGACGTCCTGGCGGCGATAGGTCTCAAGCAGATGGACAGAGTGGATGAGTTCAGAGATCGGCGGACCGAGCTCGCTCACCTCTACAGCGACGAATTCGCCGGGATACCTGAGGTCGAGCCGCCGCCCGACTACCACATGGGTCATCACGCCTGGCACCTCTACCCAATAAGGATCAGGATCGAGTCTCTCACGATCGACCGCGACCGCTTCATCAGGGATCTGATCGAGGAGGGCATAGGCGCGAGCGTGCACTTCATCCCGCTGCATTACCATCCGTGTTTCCGGGATCGGCTTGGCTATCACAACGGGAGCTTCCCGGAGACGGAGCAGTATTTCGAGCGCGCCGTCTCGCTTCCGATCTACCCATCCATGGCTGACGACGATGCACGAGATGTTGTCACGGCGGTCGCCAAGCTGGTGGACTACTACCGGAGGTAGCCAGCGTGCGGATGGACCTCTCCACTGTCCTTGCCGAGAACGAATGGCGCGCCCTTGTCGAGAAGGACGGCGCCTCCTCTTTCTTCCAGACGCCCACCTGGAGTTCGCTGGTCGCGCTTCTGCCCGGATGGACCACTGCAGGTCTGGCCGCCCGAGTCGACGGCGAGCTGGTCGCGGCTCTGCCGTTCCTGAGGCACGAGCGACGTGGATTCACGACCCTCGAATCGATGCCGTTCGGTACTTACGGTGGCGTGCTGCTTTCACCTGCCGCCCCGCCCGACGCGGCCGCGGCATTGCTGGACGCTTTCGGACGCATCGCTCGCACTCCCAAGATACTGAGCGCGAGTGCCGTCGATTTCGCTGGAAGGCTTGCAGGCGACAGTGCGGGATTCGAGAGCCGACGCG
>DAOVNE010000176.1 GCA_030630395.1 Candidatus Eiseniibacteriota bacterium | reverse complement strand
CTCGGCTGGATCGGCGGCGCCGGTAGTGTGGGCGTTCGGCTGGATCGGCGGCGCCGGCATCAGTGTTCCGCCCATTCCGTGGGGAAGCTCTCCGGAAGCCTCACCATCTCGAAGATCGTCGCGATGAGCTGTCTCTTGCTACCTGCGCGAGCCGGGTTCCGGTACTCCCAGACGATCTCTCCACCGCGCGTCACCTCAAACGCTCGGCCATTGTCCGATTCGGTGATGAGGATGTTGCCGTTCGGAAGGAGCGCGTTCGTGCCGCACGACTTCGTGTAGAACTCGTCCTCGTAGCTCCCGCCGTAGCGCCAGACCTCCTCCTGCGTCACAGGATCGAACTCGAGCACACGGGAGATGCCCGTGTTGCCGCCGTTGTCAAAGACGAGGATATGGTCGTTGGGAAGGACCGTTGGCTGATGTTGACCGATCCACGGACCAGCCATGAGCCACACCGCCTTCCGCGCTTCGATATCCACGACAGCAATAGCGTGGAGCTTCCTGAATGAGATGAGGGCATTGCCCTTGCGGAACGCGGGCAGACGGTCGGCGAGCGAGCCGTCGAGTACCTCAAGCGTGTTGGTGTGGGTGATGTCGCCGCTCCGCCGCATCTTGAGTGCGAGGAATGCCCGGTCGTAGTTGGAGTCCCAGAACACACTGAGGATGGAGATGCGGTCGAGTTCCTCGCCATCGCTGTTCAGGATCGTGATGAAGTCCTCGAGTACGGTGGAGTTCCGGTCAACACGCGGGACTCGGTGCGCCTCGCGCGTCAGGATGAAGATGCGGCCATCATCCATAACCTCAAGGTCGTGGTGTGCTCCACCGTCGTACGTCCAGAGGATGTTCGAGTCCTTGTCGAGTTTGACGAGACCAACGCCATCGAAGATGCCCAGGACGTCCCCGTTCTCGTAGAGGTAGCCGCGGCGCCAGTGTTGCGTCTGCTCGTTCGAGATGATGTCCCCACATTCCGGGAACGCCTCCAGGAACGCGCACCGCCACTCGTGAAGGATGCTACCGTCCATGCCCATCAGGAGCGCACCGGGGGAGTGGCCGGATGTGAAGAAGTTGTATCCGCTGCCCGCGCGGGTGCGGTCGTGCACAGTGACGCCGCCGATGCCTGTTGCGGTCTTTGAGCCGCTGAGGTACCCGATCGACTCGAGCCGCTCGATCTCGACCTGCTGCTCCTGGGTCAGTCGGCCACCCTCGCCCGTCGCCACGCGCCAGCGCCCCGGGCCGATCCCCGGTCTCTCTCGGCCCTCGAGCACCGGGCGCTGCTGTGCCGGTTCCTGAAGGCCTTCCTGGTTCACTGTTGTCGACGCTTGCGTATCCGCTTCGTCACCGCCTTCCTCAGTTGAACATCCACCGAGCACGATGAGTATGGCGGCTGTGAAGAGCAGGGTGCTTCCGGCCGGCGTTGGGAGTGCGCGGCGCGCACGATCCATCAGGTGGTTTGCCTGTCTGAGCACGGTTCCTCCTGTTGGGATGATCCAGATGCTCCAAGCTAGCACGGGGCGTTCGAGGAGTCTACTCATGCTCAGTTGCTCTACGGCGCCTGAACCTGAGCTGTCCCAGAATGGCCCCGCCAAGCATCAGCGCACACCCGAGAAGCGCGCGAGAGTTCAAGAACTCACTCAGGAAGAACCACCCGCCAAGCGCTGCGAAGACCGCCTCCTGTCCCATGATGATGGCCGCATGGGAGGGAGGCGTCTTTCTCTGTCCGACAAGCTGAAGCGTGTATGCGATCCCGACCGACACCAGACCTCCATAGAGAACGGGTATCGCGGCATTCATAATCGACTGGAGTTCGATGCGCTCGGTTGCCACCGCAACGCCAAGACTCAGGATCGAGCATGTGGCGAACTGGATGAACGCAAGCTCCGGGATGCTCATCCGCTTAGTCACCCAAGCCGCGAAGATCACATGACCGGCCCAGAAGAACGCTCCAACGAGCACGAGTGAGTCGCCGAGCCCGAGAGTGAACGCGTCGGTGACGCTTAGGAGGAAGAGCCCGGCCACCGCGACGATGGCGCCCAGCCAGACGTTTCGACCTGGCCGGTGCCGCCAGAAGATGCCGAGTATGGGAACGAGTACGATGTAGAGGCCGGTGATGAAGCCGGCTTTTCCGGCCGTCGTATGGACGATGCCGACCTGCTGGAACGTGGCGCCCCCGAACACAAGAAGCCCCGCAAGGAGGCCCGGGAGAAGAGCGTGGCGACCAGTGAGCGCGGCCGGCACCTGATGGCGCGCGCGGCTGCTACCGATGGCCGCGGCTGCCGTGTCAGGCGGAGCGGAGGGCGGCTCCGGGGAGCGTGGGTGACGCCGCCTGCTGTTTCCATTCCGCACACCCATGATCACGAGCATGATAAGGGCGCCGAGTGCGAACCTGAGCGCGTTGAACGTGAAAGGTCCGATGTGGTCCATCGCGGTCCGCTGGAAGACGAACGCGATTCCCCATATGGCCGCAGTGAGGAGAAGGAGGGCCTCGGAGCCTATCTGAGCTTGCCTCTCTGTCATGAATCGCTGCCCTTCCGTACGAATCAGAATGAATGAGTCGGGAGATGGATCGAATTGCATCAGTATACGGCCGGTCCGCTGGTTTTCCGAGTGAGAACCGCCGGGCCGGCAAGTGCTGGGGGTCTGCTCTGTACTGCGTGCACCCTGAGCGCCCTTCGCTCGGTGCTTGAATGACCCCGGCTGAACGACTATGATGATGTACTTATGGGGGAAGCACCCTGCACCGGCCCCTGGCAGTAGCCGCCCGCCGGTGAGCAGCAACCACTTCGGATAGAGGCGCCATGTCAGGACGACCGGGAACTCGACTACTAATGATGGCCGCGCTCGCCGCGGCGCTCGTCTATCCTGCGACGGCCCACGCGTACGTGGGTCCGGGCGCGGGCTTCGCCGTAGTCGGCTCGCTCGGGATCGTCTTCGTGACGGTGTTCCTCGCCATCGGGTCGCTCATCTCATGGCCCTTTCGAGCCGTGACACGCGCCATCCGGAGCCGGAGGCTCAAGGGCAAGGGTGAGATCAAGCGCGCCATCGTGCTCGGTCTCGACGGTCTTGATCCCGTCCTCACGAAGCGGTTCATGGATGAGGGCAAGCTTCCGAACTTCGCGAAGCTGGCCGAGGACGGTAGCTTCAAGCCGCTCCTGACCGCCTGTCCATCGATGTCGCCGGTGGCGTGGTCGACGTTCGCAACAGGTGTCGATGCCTCTCGCCACAACATCTTCGATTTCCTCGACCGCGATACGAAAACGTATTTCCCCATTCTATCATCGACACGCATCTCAAATCCGACCCGCTCGTTCAAGCTGGGTCGATACCGGATCCCTCTCGGCAAGCCGTCGATTCGGCTGATGAGGAAGAGCCGACCGTTCTGGGCCGTCCTGGATGACTGCTATGTATCGAGTCACGTGCTCAGGGTTCCGATCACGTTCCCTCCGGAGAAGCTCAAGAACGGGGTCCAGCTCTCGGCCATGTGCGTTCCCGATCTTCGCGGCACGCAGGGTAGCTTCACGATGTTCACGACCGACCAGGAACGGGCGGGCTCCTACACGGGAGGCACGCTGCTTCTGGTTGAGCGGAAAGCGGATGTCGTAATCGGCGAGCTTCCTGGGCCGCCCAGTCCTTTCGTCGAAGATCGTTCGGAGATGACAGTCTCCTGGATGGCTGAGATAGACAGAGACGAGGAGCGCATTCACTTCACTTTCGGCGACACCGAGTTCACCGTCGGCCGCCGCGAGTATTCGGACTGGATCTCGATTGAGTTCGCAGCCGGCCTCGGTGTGAAGGTGAAGGGCTTGGTCAAGGTCTACGTGAACGAGATTGCGCCGCACTTCGAGCTCTATGTGACACCGATCAACCTGGATCCATCGAGCCCCGCGATGCCGATCTCGTATCCGTCGATGTTCTCGCAGTACCTCGCCAAGCTCCAGGGACCCTACGCGACTCTGGGTCTGGCCGAGGACACGTGGGCTCTAAACGAACGCATGATAGACGAGCGGGCGTTCCTCGAGCAGACGTGGCTCATCAACGATGAGCGTGAGAAGATGTTCCTGAACTCGCTCAAGAAGAACAGGAACGGCTTTACCGTCTGCGTCTTCGATGCGACCGACCGCATCCAGCACATGTTCATGCGCTACCTCGATCCAGAGAACCCCGCGAACCGCGGCAAGGACACGGAGGTTCACGCCCGTGCCATAGAGGACCTCTACGTGCACATGGACGGACTGCTCGCGCGGACGATGGAGTACGTCGATGACAGAACCCTGCTCATGGTCATCTCCGATCACGGTTTCAAGCAGTTCAGACGCGGCGTCAACTTGAACACCTGGTTCCTCGAGAACGGGTACATGGCTCCGCTTGAGGACGG
>DAOVNE010000237.1 GCA_030630395.1 Candidatus Eiseniibacteriota bacterium | reverse complement strand
TTCGCCGGTCTCGGCGACTCGGCCGGTGAGTCCCTTGCCGACGGCCAGCTCCACATCCTGGACGATGCTCTCCGGGTATCCGTAGCGTGCAGCGATCGTGAGGCGTTTGCCCTCCTCATCGATCAGGAGAATCGTGCAGTATTCAAACCCAAGCATCTGGTTCGTGAGATAGAGCAGGCGAGCGAGCACCGAGTCAAGATCGAGCGTGGACGCGATCGTCTGCATGGCCTCTGCAAGAGCGGAAAGCTCAAGCTGAAGGGCTGACTCGGCCTCGGAAAAGGGCTTCTGGGGCAAGACGTGGGCCTCCATGTGTTCTTGACACATATAGTCGACCTGTGGTATCCTAATAGGTGAGTCAGGAAATGCTGTACCGCGCACCTTGAGGAGAGCCAGACAGACAAACTGCTAAGGAGTCCAACTTGAGTCCGACAGCGAAGCTCCTGGGGATTGCCATCCCAGTCTTGATCTCCAGTACATTCTGCCTCTCAGTCCCGTTCATCATCATCGTGGCCGATGTTGCTCTCCTCACCGGCGCGATAGTCGCGTGGATGATGAGTCGGACGGTCGAGCTCACCGTCCCGGAGGAGTTCTTCGGGGAGATCGACGACACAGATCCCGATCCAATCTAGAAACGCCCCCGACACAGATCCCGATCCAATCCAAGAACGCCCCCGTCGGATGATATCCGAGGGGGACGCGTTTCCCGTCCTCAGGAGTCTCGCCTATTCGGTTCGATGTCGCCTCACGGCGGCCAGTTTCCCATCGATGCTCACGCTCTTGTCGCGTCTGTCATCGATGCTGATGCTCGTGAGAACGCGAACCACCTCGCCGCCGAAAGTCTCTTCGTGCATGCGAAGCACTGCTTCCATCACTCTATCGAGGTCGCCCTCGATCACTGTGGCCATCGGTGTCAGTTGGTACTTGAGGCCACTCTCCTCGAGCACGTCGAGGCAGTGAGCCACGTACTTGCTGATGCTCGCCCCCGCAGGACCGGACGGTACAATAGTCACCTGGACGACGGCCATGGCAGGATTCTCCTCCCTTGTCCCCTCTAGTCGTCCTTGTCGATGATGAGGTTGGTGACGGTGCTCGTGACTCCGTCGATCGTCCGAAGCTGGTTCAGAGTGAGATCGAGAAGCTCGTCGAAGCTGTCGGACTCAACGAGAGCGATGATATCCTGGTCGCCACTCGTGAGATCGGCTGACCTGATCTCCGGGCGGCTGAGAAGGGCATCGCGCACCGCCTTCTCCTTCCCCGCCGCGGCGTTGATCTTCACATATGCTCTTGCCACGCGTCAGACCTCCTTGAGAATGCGACACGTTGTTCACAAGGACGACCGTGTTGGTGTCCCTACTCCAATTCACCCTGAGAATGCCGCAAAACGACAGTCATGTCAACATCGGTCACGGTGAAAAACTGTGAAGACGCTCTCGAGGATCTCTGCAAGGATGATGCGGTCAACGCACGCTGGGAGCTTCGCATCCAGTGAGTCGACCGTGGCGAGCGCGTCCGCATGATCGACACTACGTGCTTTGTTCAAGAGCGGTCGAACGCGAGCCCCCTTTGGGATCCCCTTCATTCCCCCCTCCGGGGACGCAAGGACATCAGCCACCACTCCTGGACCAACTGTACTCTCTCCAGATATCGCAAGCAGGAGTTCGGGGCGATGAACCGCCGGGGCGGAGACAGACTGTCCCAATGCATCGAGGCCGGCCATTGGTACGACGATCGTCGTGAACGCGGGAATAACTGGTTCGTGGTCCGCGGGAGCCTTGAGCGGGCGTTGCCTGGCGCCGTCAGCCTCTATGAGCGTGACATCGGCCATGGCGCAGGATGTGATCTCTCTCAGGAACTCGACCGGCGGTCCGGAGTACTTGCTCTTCGCCACAGGCCGGACGAGCAGGGTCGCCCCCTCTCTTCTCAGATGCGATTCGAGCTTTGTGAGAAGGTCCTTCCTGTCGTGGTCAGCGTCCACTGTCAGAGTGGGAAGCGTAGAGGTGAATCGCTCTCCGACGAGTGTCGTGGTGGTTGCGAGGACACTCACCCCCGACCTTCGAAGCTCCTCAGTGAGGCAGAGAATCGCGCTCGTCTTGCCACCCCCGCCTGTGAACGCTACGACGTCGCCGACGGCGATGCCGAGTGCATCGGCCAAGGTGGCTTTCAGTCCTGATGTCACTCTGCGTTTTCCCAGAAGATCACTCTGTTCTTGCCCTGCTTCTTGGCGTCATAGAGGCAGATGCGGTCGGCTCTGTCCATCAGTTCGCTCCTGGATCTTGCGTCTGTCGGATAGAGCGCGCCGCCTATGCTCACTGTCACCTGCCCGAGTCCGTCGCACGCCGCGTCGCTTGTTCCAGTGATGAATGCATATCGTGCCACGTTCCCCCTCATCCGCTCTGCGACGGTGATGGCACTCTCGCGAGTGACTCCAGGCAGAATCACCGCGAACTCCTCTCCCCCGTGGCGCGCCACGATGTCAACCTGTCTGGCGCTCTCCACAAGCACGTGTGCCACCTGACGAAGCACACTGTCCCCGGCCGCGTGACCACACGTGTCGTTCACCAGCTTGAAATCATCGAGGTCGATCATGAGGAGGGCCATCGCGTCGCCGCTTCGCTTGCTTCGTTCCATCTCTCGGTCCAGCTGCTCCTCGAAGTAGCGTCGGTTGTGGATCTGCGTCGTGTGATCTATGAAGATCAGCTCCTCGATCTCGAGCTTGCGCTTGATCAGCCCCCCGGCGAATTCCCCCACGAAAGCTGCGAGGGCCGCATCATCGGTCGTGAATGCGTCAGTATCAGAACTCCACACCTCCAGAGTCCCGTAGACGTACGCTTCCGATATCAACGGGACTACTATGACGGACCCATGGGTCCTCCTGGGACCGTCGCCGGCGAAACGCTCGTCCTTTGAGAGGTCGGCCACAACAAGAGGACGCGCGGAATCCTCGACGTCCTTCCGCACGTGTTTGGGGCAGAACTGCTCCTCCTCGGCCCACTGAGCTATCCCCTCGAGTTCGCTCAGGGTACTCGCCTGCGAACTCAGAAGATCACCGGATAGAAACAGGGCGATGCGATCGTATTTGATGGTCTCCCGGAGGAACTCGTACAGATAGCTGAAGGGCCCGGCAAGATCCGCGCGGCTGCTTGAGGCTGCGACCACATCGAGCATTGCTCGCGGAACCGAAAGGCCAAGGCGTCTCTCGAAGTCCGCTCTTGCTTCATCCTTGAGAGGCTCGGCGGCCCTCGTGATGCTCGCCGTCGGGAGATCCGTTGACGGCGCCTCCTCCTGTCTGCCTGCGCGCATGCTCAGAGAGAAGGCGTCCAGGCCGATGAGGTCGCGGTACTTGAGATGAATCCGTCCGTCCCTCTCGACTCGCTCGACCCGCCGCATGAGGCCAAGTCCGCACAGGTGCTCCAAGAGGTCGACGGTGCGCATCTCGAGCTGTTCCTGAGATCGACAATCGCTCAGGGCGCGATACAGATCGAGCCCCCTCGCATCCAAGCGACTGACTGGGATGAGGTTACGCACGAATTGAGTAAGGGAGAGTTCTCTTTTCCTGGCGGTCATGATGAAAACAATCATAGCTGATAGTCAAGAACGAGTC
>DAOVNE010000233.1 GCA_030630395.1 Candidatus Eiseniibacteriota bacterium | reverse complement strand
CGCACCTGAAGCGGGTCCATGAGAGGGCCCACCCACGTGGCGGCAGAGCTCCGTGTGAGCGTTCTGAGAAGGGGGACCGCTCCTGATGACCCGGAAGTCGCGAGAGGGGCAGGTAACCAAAAGTAACCACCATTCCGGGCGTTCAGACGCACGCTCCGTGCGCGTTTCAACCGAGCGCTTCCGGATGATCATGGAGATGACGGGAACTACTAACCGATGTCTGGCCAACGCGACCGGTAGGAGCCGCGGATACGTCGGTCAGGTGCGCGCCGGGGGACGGCGGGTCGTCAGGTATGAGTTCGTCGCCCGGGCAGGGGAGTACCTCGGACGTCGGCTGGGAGAGCCTGGCCAACTGGCCGTGGCACTGATCGTCGACGCGGCCGAGATCAACGCGGGAGATTGAAGATGCCTATCGAGTATGAGGGGCTCTCTGACAGGCGGTCTGCTTCGAGAATGGGCAAGATCCGCCTCGGAAAGAAGGGCCGGAACGCGAAGGGTGTGGAGTACCCGGAGAAGCTCGACTACTTCCGGATCGACCCGAGTGACGAGAGTCTGCTCCCGAAGCTCCTTGAGCTTCTCGGGGCCAAGCCGAAGCGGCTCAGGATCATGTTCGTCTCCGGCGACCGTGAAGTGATCTTCCCGCAGTACCTGCGGAAGTACGGGAAATCGGGGCTACTCTGCAAGGGGACGGGTGGCACCGACGCGGGTGGGAATCCACTGCCGGCCGTTCTCCGCGTGGTGGATACGGAGACAGGAGCGGTGGTCGATGACTACCCCTGCGACCCAGCGACCTGCCAGGACTACCAGGGCAAGCGCTGCAAGCGCGTGGCCTCCCTGTCGGGATTCATCCTCTGCGAGTTCCCCAATATCCGCACCTGGCAGATCGACACGACCTCCAAGGTATCGATCGAGAACCTGAACTCTCGTTTCGATGAGCTCGAGAACCTTCTGACCGCAGCTGGCCGCGGGCGGACGGTCGCCGGCGTTCCGCTCATCCTCACGCTCAACCCCATCCGGGTGAAGGCTCGAGACAAGAAGGGGAAGCCTCTCAAGGGCAAGCAGACGGTCTTCGTCATGGACCTCGACTTGGATACCGAGAGCCTCATGAGCGACAGCCCGCCACTGGCTTTCCTCAGCCGTCTCGCCACCGGGGACCAGATCGACGCGCCAGCAGTCGATGAGAGAGCCGCTCCCGATGGTCTCTTCGGTCGTTCACAGGTGGAGGAAGGCGCGAATCCCGTCGCGGAGCGCATCGAGACCGCCGAGGGACAGGCGGAGCAGGCACCGGAGCTGCCGGATGACATCATCGAGGGCGTTCGCATCATCGGTATGACGAACCGCCAGGTGAAGGGCCTCGTCCGTCGCTACACGCGTGGCGACGAGTTCGATGAGGACACGTGCCTGATGTACCTGAACACACTCGTGGACCTCGCTACCGCAGAGACGGACATCAGCGCACTGCTCCACAGCCTCGAGGAAGAGGAGACGGCGGAACAGGCGCCGGAGGCTGAGGTGGTCGACGCGGAAGAGGAAGACGAAGAGGAAGAGCAGGAAGAAACCCCAGCGGCAGAGACGAAGCAGACCAAGGTCGAAGAGGCCACAGACGTTCTCGGCCTCGATATCTAACGGGAGGGATGATGACGAAGAAGCCAACACCGAACAAGCCGCGGCTCCAGTACTCGTGGACGACGGTTGACATATTCGAGAACAAGTGTCCCTACGTGTGCTGGCTCGCGAGAGTGAAGAAGCAGAAGTCGAACCGCCCGAATCCATGGCGAGACCGCGGGTCGGGTGCTCATGAGGTGATCGCCGCGTACAACCAACACCTGGTCACCAAGTGCTTGGGGCAGGATCTCGGTGCTCTGCCAGAGATAGCGGCGAAGATCCTGCACAAGCGGCAGGATCTCCCGATGATGCATCACGCTGCCATCCGGGAGATGTGTGAAACCACCGCGGTCGAACAGGGTGAGTTCGACTATCTCCATGTGACGGGGATCGAGAAGTTCTTCTCGCTCAAGATCGGGCGGTTCTGCTTCAGGGGTATCCGGGACGTGGAGTTCTCAGTTGGGAAGGTGGGTCTCATCCGCGACTACAAGAGCAGCTACCGGGTGAGACCGCAGAGCGAGGTCGACGAGGATCCGCAGCTGAGAATCTACGCCTGGACGATGCTCCAGATGAACCCCGCGCTGGAAGCAGTGATGCCGGAGCTCTTCTTCATGCCCCTCGGTGTGGTGAAGCGTCCGTCAAGCGCTCCCTGGACTCGCGAAGATCTGGCTGATGTCAAGGGTGACCTCATGGCAACGATGGAGGTGATCGAGACGAAGGTCGCCGCCGTCGAGTCCGGTGAACTCAAACCCCACGAGGCCTTCGAGCCTCGTGAGGGTGCGTTCTGTTCCATGTGCGACTTCGCAGACGAGTGCCCGCGCCTCTGCGAGCTCATCGAGTCCAAGGATCCGCGCCTGGACACGCTGATCCTGAGCGAGGAGGACGCAATCCGAATCGCTGGAGACGTGCTTCTGCTGGATCGGCGCAGAAAGGATCGAATGGACGCGCTCAAGGAGTGGTCTGCGTCGCACGGTTCCGTGGTCGTCGGCGAGAAGGAATTCAGCCATCGCAAGCGAGCGCGGCGGACGTTCGATGCCAGAACGATCGCCAGAGCCGTCAAGGCGCTGGACCGGGACCCGTTCGATGTGCTGCGGATTGATAGCGGCGCACTGGATGAGTTCACGGCCGCCTACGGGACTCCTGAGTTCATCCAGAGCGTGAGTGCTAGCACTGAGAACCGGCACCACTCGGACTACAAACCCCAGAATTACAAGGGGGAGACCACATGAAACTCGAGCGGCTGACGCTATCGAACTTCAGGAGCTACGAGGACGCGGACCTGCGGTTCGGGCCTATCACGGTGATCGCGGGCGGCAACAACGCCGGGAAGTCCGCGATCAAGGACGCGCTCGAGATGGCACTCACGGGCGCCGGCGGTACCACGGACAGCACCGGCCGGGGAGCGGAACGGATGATCCGGGCGGGGCAGGACAGGTTCCAGGTGGAAGCAACGGTGCAGGTCCCGCCCGACCCGGGGGAGGAGAACGGCGAGCCCAGGACGGTCACGATCACGCGGGAGAAGGACAGGACCCGCGGGACCGAACTGTCGGTCCGCTGGGGCGACGGCACCTCGTGGGGAGGCGGGAAGCGAGACCGCATGGCCGCGTTCCACAGGGCTATCGGGGCCGAGCAGGGCATAGTCCGTGCCTGCCTGCACGCCGGACAGGTGGCCGGCATGACATCCGAGGCCCAGCAGAACCTGTTCTTCGGCGTGCTCGGGCTCGCCTTCACTACCGAGAGCCTCGAGGAGCTCATCCAGGCGTCGGGTGCGACCGCAGAGGACTGCAAGCTCCTCTACGGCGGGCGTGACAGCACGCTGCTCGCTGCGCCGGCGCGTACCGACTACGGGCCCGAGATCTTCGATGAGGCCTACAAGTTCTGCTACGACAAGCGCCGCCAGGCGAAGCGGGACAGCAACAACGCCGCGGCGGAGGTGGGCGTGGGCCAGAAGGCCGTGAGCCACCTCAAGAGAGAGACACCTGACCTGGCACGCATGGATGCCGCGAACGCGAAGAGCATGAAGGCACAGCTCG
>DAOVNE010000167.1 GCA_030630395.1 Candidatus Eiseniibacteriota bacterium | reverse complement strand
GATCCACGACTTGAAGGCCATCAGTCAGACGCGCGGCGTCGGGGCCGTTCTGGAGATCGAGCGGCGTCTCGTAGTCCGGGGCCGGGACAACGTCGCTCTCACCTATCAGGAAGATCCCGCCCGGATCGAGGTAGTCGAGATCCCCGCCTATCCACTCCACGGTCCAGTCGTCGGGATTGGCGCCGTTGCCGGTCTCGAGCACCCAGCCCGTAAGCAGAATACCTGAAGCTCCGCAGTTCATGAGTTCAACGAACTCGTGCCCGCTATCGCTCCCGTCGGGATCGTAGAGGACCTCGTTGATGACAACGTGCGCGCTCAATGTCAGGGGCGAGTGAAGGAAGAACGCTGCCGCCACAAGAAGCGGCAGGATGCGGGGAACAATGACACGGGTAATCAAAGGGGAGACTGAAGGGGATTTGTACAACAGGGGCCGCGGTCGACCACACGCCATCATCCACCTCCCTCACGACCGTCACGACCAAACTTAGTCTGTTCGTTATCGCTCTACGGCAGCCCCTTCCTTCTGCGTAGCGTCCACTCGACACCGAGGAGCCCGACGAATGCCGTCAGAAGCCACGGCGAATCCCACAGTTCTATCTCACGGGCGGCAAGCCGCGTCGTCCAGGCAAGCGGCACGGAGTCCGGGAACCCGTCGAGCGTCTGGGGCGTGAAGTACCCACCACCGCTCTCCTCCCCGAGTTTCCTGAGAAGCGCAGGTCGTCTTCTGACCTCGGAGTCCTCCAGACTGAACTCCTCCACGATGAACTCTCCACGAGCTGACCCCACGATCTCCCCAGCCACCTCGGCAGCGGCCTCATACAAATACCGCCCCGGCGCAAGCGGCTCAAGGTCGATCCGGTAGAAGTCGCCGTCGGGCTCGAGGGAGAGCGATCTCACCGGCGCAGCACCTTCGCCCCGTGCGACATCGACCGTGACCAGTGCGTCGCGTGTCAGTCTGAAGTCATCCCCGTAGACCTGCGCGGACAATCTCACCATCTCTCCCGTGGAGTAGACGTCCTTGTCGGTCCCGGCGACTGCACGCTTCAGTTCCCCTCTGGCCGTGAGCCACCGTGCTGAGTTGGCAAGGAACCTGTCGAAGAGGTCCACATCGTCCGGTCCCGACAGTTTCCATCTCCACACTCCGTCCGCGACAACGACGATCACTCCTCCCGCGCCTCGTCTGGCGGAAACGACAAGGGGGATGTCCTCGCCCAGCGCTCCTACCCCTGCGAGGAGCACGTCTGCGTCCGGGGTCGGTTCCCACTGCGACTTCGACGGCATCCATACCGGAGGCAGTGAGCGCCAAAGCTCAACGTTTGCCATGCGGTCACCGGCGACACGCATCACCTGCGAGATCTCGCCCTCTCCAGTGAGTCGCGCGCGGGTCTCCCGGACTCCGCCCGCGGGAGCATTCGCGGGTCCGCCCGCGGATGCGCCGGATGCGACTACCGGGAGTATGTCGGTGAGGCCGGAGATGGCTGACCCGACGACCATCAGCCCTCCTCCTCTGTCCTCGACGAAGCCCCGCAGCCAGTCATCCTCCAGCTGCAGTCGATCGTATGGAGTCGATAAAATGATGAGATCGTATTCAAAGAGCGCCGCGCGTGTAGGTGGGAGATTCAGTTCCGATACCGCCTCAGCACCCTCCACGAGTGCCAGGGTCGTGACATCGACGTTCCCGTCGGCCTCGAGTTCGTGTCCCAGAAACGCGTAGTCCCACCCGGGACGCGAGGTCAGGAGCAGGACCTTGATCCTCCCCTTCACGGCGTTCGTCGCCGTCATGCGCGTATTGTTCGCACTCGACAGTTCGGAAGACGCCACCGGGATCGACACCGTGTAACGGTGCACCCCAGGCGAGCCCGGCACCACTCTGAACGTGAGCTCGGTCTCCTCACCTGTGGCCGACAGGGTGAGCGTCCTCGTATCAAGAACGGTGTTGCCCTCTCTAAGCTCCACGATGGTCTGCATCTCGCCGAATCCGACGCTCGACACGCGCACGCGGATAGGAAGCGATTCCCCTGCGTACGAGATGCGGTTCGTCGTGACCTCTCTCACTGCGATGTCGGGACCATTCCCGGAGCTGCCCAGACCGAGCGTGAATACCGGCACACCCAGACCGATGCCCTCATCGTACGGACTCTGTCCTCTGTTGACGGCTCCATCGGTCGCAAGGACGACCGCGCCGAGGTTTCTGCCGGTCATCTCGCGCGCCAACATCTGGAACGCGCCCCCGATGTCGGTCGCTTCGCCGTCGAATGCTCCCGGACGCTCAACGGTTGATCGTTGAATCGGAAGCTCAACCGACTCGCTGGAGAAAGCGAACGCCCGTATCTCAGCATCGTGTGCCAGCCTGGGAAGAACGATCTCATTCAGAAGTGTTATCGCCTCGTCTCCACGCGAAGCTCCTGCCGTCCCGTCCCTGATAGCCATGCTCCTCGATGAATCGACGAGGACGGCTACGACGGGACGCTCGGTCACGGTCCTCGTCAGAGACAGGATGGGCTCGGCGAGAGCGAGGGCGAGAACGACCACGGCGGCTACTCTGAGCGCGATGAGAAGGCGTCTGAGCGATGGGCTGACGGAGGCGGGTGGATGTCTGTAGAGCCACAGCACGATTGGAATCGCCGGCACCAGTAGAGCCAGGAATAGCCACCCGTGGGGCTGATTCGTGAGCAGCGTCACCGCGATCCACCTCGCTTGTCGCCGGAAGGTTTGTCGCCGGCAGATTCATCGCCGGCAGATTCGTCACCAACAGACTCGTCACCGAGAAGCTCATCGCCGGTGAGAACGATCGTCCTCCAACCCTCCCCGACCCTCTCCACAACGAACTCGACTGTGCTGCCGGGCGTGAGAGCTGCATTCACAGGTTCGGCCTCGTGCTGGACGTCGGCCCCGGGCGGAACCATCGCCGTGAAGCGGGCCGTGAGCCGGGGAAGCCTGGCATCAGCCGTTACCCTGTAGACCCCACCGTCCCCGTTCTCGTTGAGCTTGAAGAGGATCTGCATCGAACCCTTGCCCACTTGCACCGGCGCCGATACCCACGGTAGCCCGGAAGGCAACGCGGGGCGAATCGTGATCGTCCCCGCCAGAAGATCCGGGTGGATCCCCAGATAGTCTTGGTGGAAGTTCCTGAGGAACTCGGCCAGACTCCACGCCTGTGAGACGGCTCCCGCCACGTTCTCCCCACTCTCCGGGTGGACTCCGTTTCTGAGTTCCGACAGCGTCCCGGCCGCTCCCTCATCGAAGATCATATCTCTGAGCACGCGCGTCTGAGTCCATGCCTCCGAGATGCGCCCCTGAGCCACGAGTGCGCTGACAACCGGACGCGTCAGCCACACCCACACGTCACCATTGTGATATGCCTCGTCGAAGTGGTAGCGGTCCAGATCGACATGCCGGGGGTGGAAATCGGGGTCCGTCGGCGCAAGTGAGACTACACCGTGAGGCAGCACGCATGTCCGGCTGACGGCATCGAGCACGGACCTCTGCCGCTCGCGCGACAACAGGGACACGCCATCATCTGCCGCGGCCTCTTCGCCGCAACGCTCCGCCGCAATCGTGCCTCCCCGCGGGTCCCTATCTCCCCACGGGACCGTGAGCGCGAACACCTGGTTGGGTCTCGGTCTGCGGTCGGGAGTACCGTCCGCATTGATATGATCGTACAGTGCGTCTGTCTCGTCGTCCCAGAAGAGCTGTCCGAAGGATGCCTTCACCTTCTCGGCAATCTCCCGCCAGCGCACTGCCAGATTCTGGTCACCCGTGATCTCAGCGATACGCGCCCCGGATTCGAGAGCCGCGAACCAGAGCGCCTGAATATCCACCGCCCGATCACCACGGGGTGAGAAGGGTCCACCATCGCCGCACGCATCCATCCAGGTCTCCGCGTCACCGTGCGTGCAGAAACCATGCTCGTCCACGCGCTTCGAGAGAGCTCCCTCGACCGCGCGCTTCACAACCGGGAGGATCCGCTTCGCGAACCCTCTGTCACCGGAGTAGACGAGGTACTCGTATGCCTCCCGAATGAACCACCACGTTCCGTCGGCCGTGTTGTAGTGAACCTCCCCCGGCATCGCCAGGTTCGGTATGCGTCCGAACGACCGATCCGTATCATCCTCACACTGCATGCCCGCGAACGTCTCGAGAATCTCTCTCGCCTCAGCCAGTTGGCCGAGCACCAGACATGCTCCGGGAAGCGAGATGAATGTATCGCGGCCCCAGTAGTTCGGAAACCAGTGAAGACCAGCGAAGATCCCGAGTCCCATCTGGTTCATCATGAGTGCATCGAGCGAGGCCGCCGCCCACTGAAGAGCGTGATCGTAGTCGCTATCGTTGCTTGAGACGGCGATTCGATCCAGAAGCTCCGCGATTCTCCGCATCTTCACGTCGTAGAACCCGAACTCGTCCCTGACTCCTCTCAGCGCGAGTTCCCTTGCCTCATCGAGCGTGTCGCCCACGGCCGCGGCAAATGTCACGCTGGACGTGTGCGCGTCCGGTCCACCACAGTCGAACTGGATTCGCCCGGGCACGAACGGCACAGCCGAGGCCAT
>DAOVNE010000127.1 GCA_030630395.1 Candidatus Eiseniibacteriota bacterium | reverse complement strand
CATGGCACTCAAGCTCGCACGGTGGATCGCGAAAGCCGAGATCGTCGGCGGTCGGGGCGCCGGGATAGGCCACATTCGTCGTCAGGCGGCTTCGCTCTGTGGCAAGACCGACCCCACCAGAGGCCGCGGACCCGAGAACCGGCTCACGCATCTCACGCGCCGACTCCGGCATCCTGGCAGAAGTGAGCTCTTCAACACTCTTCTGCGCGCAGACCGTCGCCGCTAGAATGGCGATCAGGACCAGCGCTGTTATAGCTGTCGCCCTCATGGGGCCTCCCCTTCGCTGGCCTGCCAAGCTGCCCTCGCCGCTCGACAGGCGCATTAGTGCGCGTAAGTCTCCTAGCGGAACTAGTAGCACACGGGCGGGAAAGCTGACAAGGGAAAACTCAAGGAGGGGTAGCCGACGCTTCGAGCACTGTCGGGCGGCGCGGGAGGAGACAGCCACATCTCCAGGCGGTGCGGGAGGAGACACCAGTTGTGAGGGCCGGCACGTCAAGCGTCCCGGCCCTCACAGTTGGTGCTACATGTCAGGAAGATGTACTAGTCTCGAATCTGCTTCTCGGAGAGCATCCTGTCCACACGCGCCTGTGGCTCGTGCGACTTCGCCAGGATCAGCTGCGGCCCGTCGATCGGGCTCGAGAAGCTGTCCGGCCGGAGCGTATCGGCATGGTCGGCGAAGACAACCGGCTCGCTTCCGCTCGCCACACGCAACTTGCTCGCCGGTGAGATGATGGATGTGGACGTTCCCGTACTCGCGATCTCCATGTCGCCGGCATGCTCTCCACCGGGACCGAAGTCCCCACCGACCCAGAACCCGACCGCAAACAGCGCCACAGCGACCGCGACGGGAGCGAGCCTCGGAACGAGACCGTACGCGGAGACAAACCTGCGCATCGGTGACTCGCGGTGAACGCGCTGCATGAGACGAGCCGTGAACCCCGTCCAGTAGAACGACGGAGGCTCCACATATCCGTCGTCGCGAAGAAGCCCCATAACCTGTCTGAACGACTCCATCTCGCGAGCGCAGTCCGCGCACTTCGCCAGATGGCGCTCGATCTCCTCCCCTTCTGAGTGACCGAGGTCACCATCCAGGTACTCTATCAACAGATCTCTGACGGCGTCGCATCTCATGCTATCTAAGGTCCTCCAGTTGCACCCTGAGCTTCCGAATGGCGTGGAAGTAGTTGGCCTTCGATGTTCCCTCAGAGCAGCCCACTGTCTCGGCTATCTCGCTGTGCGTAAGGCCTTCAAAGAACTTCAGTACGAACACGGCCCTCTGCTTGTCCGGCAGCGTGAGAACAGCCTTGTCGATCCTCTCCCGGATCTCACTGCTCAGTGCCGCCCTGGCGGGGTCGCTCGAGGCTCTCTTGTCCGGCCTCGGCAGGTCCCCCAGCGGGAACATGTTCCTGAACTTGTCCCGCTTCAGTCTGTTGAGGGCTATGTTGACGGTGATGCGGTAGAGCCACGTGTAGAGGCTCGACCGGCCCTCGAATCTCCCGATGTGGCGGAAGACCTTTATGAAGGCCTCTTGTGCCACATCCTCGGCGGCCTCGTCATCGCGCACGACGCGCCAGGCCACGCGATAGACGCGTTCCCTGTACTCAGTTACGAACTCCTCAAAGGCCCGCTCATCGCCGGCCTTGAGGCGCTCAATGAGCCTCTTTGAGCTGTCGTCCGGCGACAAATCGGCCTTCCTGGTCATCTTATCCGACACATGCCGTCGATGCGTGGTTTAGTGTGAACTCCAGCTCGCCCACGCTATGACAACACCGCCCAGGTGTCAACCATCCGCTTGCTGCCCGGGCAGACAGCCCTCTAGTGGCTCACTGCGGGTGGCTCCCGTCCATAGAAAGAGGCCGGGCGAAGCTCATGCTCCTCCCGGCCCCGGATTTGGCGAGAGAGACGACGTGTGTGCAGCGCAAAGGTGTCGTATGAACGTGTCTCGTCTCGCCAAGACTATTCGTGTTCGCTGCCCGCCTACCTGTTCGGCGAGTACCTGGCCTTGATCGTGCCCCAGGATTCGATGACGGTCGTTGTTCCCGGAGGAGTCTCCGGCACGCTCGTCGCAGGCTCACACCAGTCCCAGATATCGAGGACCACCATCGGTCCCTCACGCATGGCCATGCAGCCATCGATATCGTCGAGGGTAAGCGTCCTGTTCGGATACGTGTCGCACTCGAAGACGCCGTTGATCGCGTACTTGTACTCGAGATAGCGATAGCTACCAGTCGGGAACGTGACCAGTACCGAGTAGATATCGTCGTCTGCGGTCAAGTCTCCGTTCGTTCCATCGTCGACCAGCTCGGTGCCGATCACCCAATCGAGCGGGGCGATCGACCCATTGATGACGAGCGTGTCGGTGAGTGCGTCAAAACCGTCCGGCAGCACTGTGACCTGGAAAAGCACACCCACATCACACGTGATGTTGTCGGACGGAGCGATGTCCTCCCACCAGACGTTGACTGTCTGGCTCGCGCCGAGCGGATCGAGCGTTACATAGTGACCGAAGTCGTAGTCACCTTCCCACGTCGCGCAGTCGACGACGTACTTGTACTTGACCAGGGTCGACTCAGCGGCTGCGCCGCACGCGTAGCCCATGGAGAAGTACTCGTCGACAACATACGTGGAGTCGGCGTCGCCGTCGAAGCTCTCAGCACCGGCACACTGATCCCACGTGAGCGGATGCGTGTCGCCCTGGATGTGCACGCTCGTCGGTACACCGTTGATATCGATGTAGAGGTGCATGTTCAGCTCAAGCGAGACCATGTACAGGTAGAAGCAGTCGTCGTTGTTGCTCGGATCGACCGGAGTTCCACCTTCATCGGTAACGCCGGTGACGACGAACTGGTAGTCGTAGCCCTCGGTGAGCGCCGGGCTCAAGGTCAGGTGGACGATGCTGGCATTGGTGCCGTCGAGAGTCGCGTCAGTCACCGTGACTCCGCCAGGTCCGCCTGTCACCGCGTAGTTTGCCTCGGTCTCAGCGGTCGTCTGATCCATGTTATCCGAGAACTGGATGGCGTAGAGGCTCGCATCGGTGCCGTCCCCGTCAATCCTCGCATCTATCACTGCCGGAGGAGCGCTCGAGATGACCTCTGTCGTGTTCGTCGCCATGTCGTAGGTGAACGTGACGGGCGTCACGCCGTCGGAGACGAAAACGATGTTGTTGCCACCCGGCGGGGTGTTCTGGTCCCAGTTGTTGTTCAGGACGATCTTGAAGGCGTAGCTGTCGGCCGGAATGATCGACTGGAAGAACCACACTCCGTCGTCTTCTGGGTCAGCCATGACCGTGGTACTTGTGTCGGTTGGGTCCCAGTCGAGCGCTCCACCGAGTTCGGTCATGAAGCTGCCACAGACGATCGGTGGATTCATGTGATGAAAGACGTACTCGTCGCCTTCCTTGGTCCCTACCGTGGCGCCGAGATTCACGTGCCACGTGACCTGGGTCTCTTCGGCGAGCGTGAATGTCTGGTTGTTGCTGGGGAAATCCAGGCCCCAGGCATCACCGTCAACGGCCTTGTAGTAGTAGGTGCCCGCAAGTAACGTAACCGTCAGCGTGTAGACGCCGTTCGGCTGCAGTGTGAGATCGCACGCCGGGTCGGCCGGATCCCAGGCCTGGAAGTCACCAACGATACTCGGAGCGGCCAGCGCAACCGGCGCGGCCAGCAGCGCCACCAGAATGGCCACCGCAAATGTTCTCATGCTCTCTCCCTTCTCTCGTGGCGAAAGGCCTTGCGCCCAACGTGCTGTAGTCCCAATGATGCCCGCACGTGCCCCGTTCGCCCTCCCGTAAGCTCGGACAGTGCGGGCCCTGACGACTAGCTCGCCAGGGCCCGCGCAACACTATGCTGATTCAGACATGTGTCAGACCCACGCTATCTAACGGTAGATAGCCTTGATCGTGCTCCAGGTCGACAGCTCAACAGGACTTGAGCAATCAGGACAGTCAGGCGTGTTCCACTCCCAACCGTCGATCGCCAGATCCATCGTCGGACCGGAATCGTCGATCATGAAACTGTGGTTTCCGGTGCTTTCCCACGTCACGCAGTCGTCCTTCTTGTACTTGTACTCGACGAAGGGGTTGCCACCGGCCGGGAACAGCACCTCGACCTCGTAGAGCTTCGGGCTGGCAGCCTCGCAACTGAAGACCATCAGCACACCGTCGCCCCAGTTGGTGAGAGGATCGCCGCTGCCTGTGACGCACACATCACCGGCGGTCTCGACACCCTCCGTGAGACAGAGGTAGAACTTGACCGTCACGTCCTGCGCCGTCACCGCGGTGATCGGCAGGAAGAAGTTCGGATCATTACCGTGCTGGTCCTGACCAAAGCACTCAGCCATATCGGTCAGATCGACGACCTTCACGAAGAACTCGACCTCGTCGCAACCGTGGCCGACCGGGATGATGCCCTGGTACTCGTCATTGCTGCCGACATCGCCCCAATAGATCATCGGGACTTCAATGAAGTCGGGATCGCCGGTGCAGCGGTAGTAGAGGTACGCCGCGATGTCATCACCCTGACCGGGCTGATCCGTGACGAATTCCTTCCAGATCTGCACGTACACACCGATCTCCTCGGCGGACGTGTACGGTGTGTTGTTGACCGGCCAGATGTTGCCACACCAGCCGACCGCACCCATCGCAGTTGAGGCGACGCCGAGAAGCATTGCAGCCGCTACCAGCATTGTCACAGACTTCCTCATCTCTTCCCTCCTCATTGCGGACGTCAAGACCCAAGCCGCGTATCGACACGGAGACGACGTCTCGTGCACCACGTTACGGAATCCACCCACATTGTGGACCCACCTGTCATCTTCAGAACCATGATACCACAAATGGCATCACATGTCAATTTCCGAACAGAGCTCCTGGGGCAAAGCATGGGTACACCGTGGCCCCCCTCGAGCCGGCTCAAGGAGGCCGGTCTCGTTCCATTCTGATGCCTCCACCACACCTTGGTCGCCCGCCAGGCGCGAGAAAAGGGCCCACGAGACGCATCCAAGCGCCGGCAGGCCCTTCTGTTCCTCTTCGGATCGTGAGTTCCTGGAGCTGGTGAGCGGACTCGAACCGCTGACCTACGCATTACGAGTGCGTTGCTCTACCAGCTGAGCTACACCAGCTCGCGTTCTCGTCGATCTGATCTTCTGAGTGGTGGCGCCCCGCAGAATTGAACTGCGGACACACGGATTTTCAGTCCGTTG
>DAOVNE010000328.1 GCA_030630395.1 Candidatus Eiseniibacteriota bacterium | reverse complement strand
CTACCGAGGCCATGATGCGCACATCCGGCCGCACGGGTTCGCCACCCTCAACTCTGCTGCAAACCCCGGTGGACACGTAGTCCCGGAGTCGCTCCACGAGCGGCAGGGCGTACCTGCTCAGATCCCTCAGAAAGAGTGTTCCTCCGGCCGCCTGCTCGAGCCGCCCTGGCTCGCTGGTCCCGTCTCTGACAGCGCCGAAGATCTCGCGCTCGAGGGCTTCCGCCGGAAGCGCCCCTCCGGCAACTGTGACAAACGGCTGTGATGCGCGATCACTCATCCTGTGTATCGTCTCCGCGAATCTGCGCCGTCCTGTTCCGCTCTCCCCAACGATTATGACCGGTGCGGTCGCAGAGGCCGCGGCCTTCGCAAGCTCAAGCGCGCGTCTCATTGCGTCACCGGATCCGATGAGCCCACCCAGTCGATCCGGTTCGCTCGTGCCCTCCTGGACATCGCGAGCCGCTCTTTCAAGCTCCTGGACGTAGAGGGCGCGCGCGATGAGGACGCGCAGCACATCAAGATCCAGGGGCTTCACGTAGTAGTCGAAGGCGCCCAGGTCGATGGCTCTGACCGCGCGCTCACGATCGTCACTTCCAGTGACCATGATGACCTTCACGGAGGGGTCACGCTTGATCAGGTGCTTCAGGAGTTCGAATCCCTCTTCCGTCTCGCCCGCTCTCCCTGTCAACGAGAGATCGAGCATCACGAGATGCGGACGAATGCTCCGGGCAGCGCTGAGAGCGCCCTTGAGCGTCGCCTCCGCGTAGACATCGTAGTCCTCGGAGAAGGCCCACGCGAGCTGCTCGCGGATTACGCGGTCGTCGTCCACAATGAGGATTCGCTTGTCCTCCGGCACACCAACCACCAGACCTTTCACTTGTGCTTCCTCCGGGCGCGCGACGCTGCCGATGGCATCGAGAGTTCGAACAGAGCCCCCTCTTTTCCACCCACGAGCGCTATGCTTCCTCCCATGGCCTCCATTATTCGTCTGCTCTGGTAGAGCCCGATACCGAGGCCGCCCGGTTTTGTGGTTCTGAAGGCCGCGAAGAGCACATCATCCATCGCCATCTCAGGTTCGACACCCGGACCCGTGTCGCTCAAACAAAGCACCACCGATCCGTTCCCCGTGCTCCGCCCGGTCACCTCGATTCGTCCGGCGCCGTTCATGGCTTCGACTGAGTTTGTGATGAGGTTCTCAAGAACCGTGAGGAGCTGCTCAGGGTCAGCCAGAGCCTCCTCGATCTCATCGAGGTCGACGACGGACTCCGTCTCCGAGCCGGGCTGAGCCACGCCCGCGCGCGCAAGCGCCTGCTCGACAAGACCCTTGAGTCCAACCCGCTCAGGCGTCGGCGTCTGCTCTCCGGATACGCCGGACACTCTCTCGATCACGCGTTCCATGGCCGACACGGATTCCTCGAGTGCAGACATGAGGTGCGGTCGGAAGGATGGATCGTCCAATCCTGTCCTGGCATTCGCGAGAGTCAATGACAGACCGGAGACGCAGTTCTTGAGATCGTGGATCACGAATGAAGAAACTCTGTGAACCGATTCGAGGCCTCGGGTCTCCGCAAGCTGATCAGAGAGCCTGGCTGCCAAGAGAGCACTCCCCGCTTGACGCCCAAGCGTGGAGAGGATCTCCATATCCTCGTACGTACGGCGGGCCGAACCCAATGAGACGAGCGCAACTCCGACCACGTCGCGGGCTGCTACAAGCGGCACGACCAGGTCCGGCACAGATGCAGATAGAGGAACCAGGTGTCGGCCGGCCCATTCATAGAGCGCCGGATCCGAGTCCTCCGTTCCTACCCTCACGGCCTCCAGACGTTCGGAGAGCAGTGCCATAAGATCGGGATCGGCCAGGGCCCGGGTGTGATTCGCCCCGACGTCACCCACGACGTGGACTGCCGCCGTGTCGGTCGACCTATCCACGCCGGCCACAACAACGTGAGACGCGTCGAGCGCATCCGTGATGACCTCGGCGACTGCCGCAAGCACTGCACGCTCGCTCGTTGCGCCTGAGAGGGCCTCCGATGTTCTCTCCCACTCTCTCCGATAGTCGTACCTGCTCACGTAGAAGTTGTTGTCGATGAACCTCCTGATCCCTCTTCTCACGCGCGACGATGCGAAGAACATCGCGAGGAGAAGCAGACCAAGGAAGATGAGCGATGTGACAGTAAGCGAGGAGATCCCCCACCCACGACCCCGAGCGACCAGGGCCACGACTCCCAGTGTCATGAGATACGCGCCGGCGATGAACGCGGTGACCGAACCGTAGAAGACGGGACGCCCGACTCGCACGTGGGCGTCGTCAAGCCGGCGCCGCGCAACCGAGTATGCAATCAGCACACCCGCGGCAAGAATCGGCACGGATCCCGCGACGAGATGCTGAACGCTGACCGCAGAGTAGATGGCGGCGAGAGACAGAACAAAGAGGTAGTAGACCAGCACGGCGACCATGCCTATCAACGCGAACTTGACTCTCTTGAGCTCCACACCACGTGCGCACCGCACGGTTGCCTCGAGGTTGAAGAGCATCACGATGATCGAGGTGATCAGATACAGGCTCATCGCCCGCCCCGTGAGCCCCAGGTACAGG
>DAOVNE010000275.1 GCA_030630395.1 Candidatus Eiseniibacteriota bacterium | reverse complement strand
TCCGGAGCAGAACTGCGCGTTCAACGATCACTACCTCGACGTGGACTTCGATCTCTCAGAGGTGATGTTTATCACCACGGCGAACGTGCTGCATACGATCCCGCCGGCTCTTGAAGACAGGATGGAAACGATCCGCCTGCCCGGGTACCTGGCCCAGGAGAAGATGCAGATTGCCAGGAAGTTCCTGGTTCCCAAGCAGGTCAAGGCGAACGGACTCACCGACGTCGGCGTGACGTTCTCCGATGCAGCGCTCGCCAAGCTGATCGATGATTACACCAGGGAGTCGGGCGTTCGGAACCTCGAGCGTGAGATAGCGAACATCTGTCGGAAGATTGCCAGAGAGCATGCGGCGAAGAAGAAGGTCACTCATCGAGTGACACCAGCCGCAGTGCGCCGGTTCCTTGGCATGGCGAGATTCCTGTCGCAGGAGGTAGAGACCGAGTCTCGCATAGGCGTGGCGACAGGTCTGGCGTGGACGAGCGTCGGTGGTGAGATACTGACGATCGAGGTCCTTACCATGAAGGGTGACGGCCATCTCACGTTGACCGGCAAGCTGGGAGAGGTCATGCAGGAGTCGGCCAAGGCCGCGCTCTCGTATGCGAAGGCCCACGCTTCTGAACTCGGCATCGACGAGGACATGCTGGCAAGCACAGACATACACATCCACGTTCCCGAGGGCGCCATTCCGAAGGACGGACCGTCCGCCGGTGGAGCGATGGCTACGGCACTGGTCTCCGCACTCACGGGGCGGCCGACTCGACCGGAGGTGGCGATGACGGGCGAGATCACGCTCTCCGGAAAGATGTTGCCGATCGGTGGCCTGAACGAGAAGGCGGTCGCGGCTCACCGGGCCAAGATCAAGACACTCGTCATCCCGGCCAGGAACGAGAAGGATATGGCCGAGCTACCGAAAGAGGTCAGGCGCGATCTCGATATCAAGCTTGTCAGCAACATCGATCAGGTGTTCGGCATTGCATTCGAGGATTGGGAAAAGGCCGAGGCTAAATCGGAAGAGGCCAAGGGCGAACAGCGCCCCAAGCCCCCGATGACCCCGGCGCCGCACTAGCATTATCGGCAGAATCGGGTAGGGGGCCTCGCCAAAGCGGGGCCCTCTTCTCGTTTGTTACGCGACAGACGTGCCCTACTCGGGGGCGTCGGGAGAGGCAACATGGTAGTGAAGAGCGCCGAGTTCCTTCTGGGCGCTGCGAGCGTCAAGCAGCTTCCGAAGGACGGGCTGCCCGAGATAGCGTTGGCCGGGCGGTCGAACGTCGGGAAATCCTCGCTTCTGAACAAGCTCACCGGCAGGAGAAGCCTGGCGAGGATTTCTGGAACACCGGGAAAGACCAGGGAACTCAATCTCTACCGCATCGACAACGGGCTCGTCATCGTTGACCTCCCCGGGTACGGGTTCGCGAAGGTCCCTGAGAGCGTGAGACGGAAGTGGGGAGTGCTGATAGAGTCCTATCTGAACGAGCGTCAGGAGCTGTCAGGCATTGTGCACCTAGTGGATGCTCGTCACACTCCCACCAAGGGCGACGTGCAGATGCACGAGTGGATCAAGTACGCTCGCGTCCCGACGTTGATTGCGGTCACCAAGACTGATAAGATATCCAGGGGCAAACGAGCGGGCGCGCTGAAGGTAGTGCGTGAGACGCTCGAGCCCGATGCTGAGACCTCCATCGTTTTCTTCTCCGCCGAAACGGGGGAGGGAGTGAAAGAGGTTTGGAGCTGGATTCGTGAGGCCACAGGCACGAGAAGGGCCTGAGGTCCTGGGCTCATGAGAGCCCTGCTTCACACTGGAGGATGTCGATGAAGTCAAAGCTCTTCACGCCGGGTCCCACGAAGATCCCAGGAGCCGTCCTGAGTTCGGTCGGCAAGCAGGTGCTGCATCACAGGACTCCCGAGTTCTCCGTCAAGGTCAGACACGTGCAGGACGAGCTTGGGCGACTTCTAATCACACGCAACGATGTCCTGCTCTTCACATGCTCCGGCACCGCAATGATGGAAGCAGCCGTTGCCAACCTGCTCTCCCGCGGAGACAAGGTCATCTGTCTTCTGAATGGTGTGTTCGGTGAGCGGTGGCGGGATATCTGTAACGTCTACGGCGTGGATGTCGTCGAGTACGCGGTCGAGTGGGGACAGAGCAACGATCCTGCCAGAGTGGCGGAGTTGCTTGAGCAGAACCCCGACGCCAAGGCCGTGCTCGTCATCCACAGTGAGACCTCGACAGGTGCGCTGAACGACGTCAAGGCGATAGCGAAGGTCGCCGAGGGGCACGATGCCATCGTCGTCGTGGACGCCACGTCGAGCGTTGGTGTTCACGAGATCTGCATGGATGACTGGGGCGTAGACGTGCTGGTGGCCGGAACACAGAAAGCACTCATGACGCCTCCCGGGATTTCGTTTGTGGCTATCAATGGGAATGGATGGCGGTGCGTGACGAAGTCCGACCTGCCCACGTTCTACTTCGATTTCACGAAGACGTGGAAGAGGCTTCAGTCAAAAGGGCAGACGCCCTTTACACCTGCAGTCTCGCTGATCTACGGTCTCGAGACAGCTCTTCAGATGATGGATGAGGAAGGCTGGGATGAGGTCTACGCACGTCACCGCGTGATGGGAGAGGCGACGAGAGCGGCTGTGAAGGCGCTCGGTTTCGGCATTCTGCCCGAGACCCCCGTCAACGGAGTCACGGTCTGTGTCTGTCCGGAAGGCATCGACGGGAACAAGCTTGTGAGGACGATGGACGATGATTTCGGTGTTCGTGTTGCCGGTGGGCAGTTGGGGCTCTCAGGCAAGGTATTCCGCATCGGCCACATGGGTGGGATTCGCGAGCGCGATCTGCCGATGGTCATCAGTGCGTTGGAACTGGCGCTCGCAAAGCTCGGCCATGAGGTTGAGATCGGCAAGGGACTCGCGGCTCTTCAGGATGCACTGAGCGCGTAGCTATCGGCGGCGCTGAGGTGCAGGAGAGCAGCGCGCATTCGGAACGGGCCGTTAGCTCAGTCGGTAGAGCACCTGCCTTTTAAGCAGGGAGTCGCTGGTTCGAGCCCAGCACGGCCTACCACAAGTAACAGGGTCGCATGGATTGTCTGCACAAGCAGACGCTCCGCGGCGACAGACATAGCGTCCCTATC
>DAOVNE010000034.1 GCA_030630395.1 Candidatus Eiseniibacteriota bacterium | reverse complement strand
CGGGAGCCACGACCAGGAGCTCGTCTCCGCCGTACCGGCACACGACATCACCGGCCCGCACGCTCTTCTCGAGAACGGATGCCACTTCGATAAGGGCGGCGTCGCCTGCGTCGTGCCCGAACGTGTCGTTGAGTCCCTTGAAATCGTCTATGTCCAACATGATGACGCTCAAGGGCACTCCGTGCCTCACCGAGCGCGAGAATTCCTCTCCCAGCCTCCTCAATCCAAACCGCCGATTGAGAAGACGTGTCAGATCGTCAACGGCCGCCAGGTCCTCGACCTTGCGATGCATGATCGCGGTGGCGAGATAGGGCGCCGCCTGCTTGCGCACGGCCTCCAACAGATCCCGCTCTGTCTGCGTTATCTCATCTCCGGGACAAGCCATTACAACGAGTCCCACCGTCTTCTGTTCGGTGGTGAGAGGGATGAGTGCTATCCCCGCCGGCCGCATTCTGCCGAGCGGTGTCGATGATGTGAACCATGTGTAGCCGTCCCTCTCCGGTGAGACATGCACGACCTCTCCGCTGCTCAGACACTGGGCCGTCAGGCCCTGATCTACATCCAACGTCTTCGGGAGATTGTCACCCATGTCAACGGCGAAGCTCGTCATGTACTCGAGCCTTGAATCCTTGCTGACGTAGATAGCACCTGCCGAGGCCTCACAGATCCCCGACACGCCCTGGAGGATCTTCCGCGATGTGTCAGTCAAGTCTACCGTAGTGGATAGCTCCGCTAGGAGATGGCGGGTCATTGTCTCGGTTCTGATGCGGCTGCCGATGGCCTCGGTCATACTGTTGAACACTTCAATCATGTCGCCGAGGAGATCGTTGCTCGTGACCTCGAGCAGGCAGCCGGACGCGCAGCTGGAGCCTGTGTTCTCCGCGACGGCGACCGTCTCGTTGATGTGCCGCATCCCCGCCACTACTCTCATCATGTGCCGGGAGACGAAGACCCGGAAGAGGAAGTAGTTGGCCACGCCCACGGTTATGCCGACGCCCATGCACATCGCGAAGAAGTGAGGCCCCAGGGCCTCGGGCGTCTTCAGCACTACCGCCGCGAACGGCGGGAGCACCATACCTATCAGGCCGCCGAACAACAGCATCGAAGTCAGCAGTTCCCTGAAGACGCTCCGTCTGGGACGGGCGCGGATACCCTTACGCATTGTTGAGCCTCCGGTCGTTTCCCCCTGTGATTGCACCCTTGAGCCACCCTCACTGCAAGACACATACCATAAGCTGTGTATCAGATTGGGGATGTTTATTGACTGAGCCCTCACCCTGCAGATTGGGGCCGTCATACGGCCAGTTGCCGCTGGAATGCCCTTCGTTCAGGCGTTATTATCTGGATCTGATCTGTTCTAAGAACACGGAGGCTGCCATGAAGATCGCGATGGCCCAACTCAACTCCACAGTCGGAGACTTCGACGGAAACCTCTCAAAGGTCGACAACGCACTCGCCCTGGTGAGTGCCGCCTCGCCCGATCTCCTGGTTCTTCCGGAGATGTTTCTGACGGGCTATCCTCCCCAGGACCTCTTGGAGAGAGGTTGGTTCATCGATGCCGCGGATGAGGCGCTGGAGTCGCTGGCACAGCTCTCCACACGCTATCCGCGCATCGGGATTCTCACCGGCACCATTCTGAGAACTGGACACGTCATCGGAAAGGGACTCGTCAACTCCGCGGTGCTTCTTCTCGACGGACGGACCGTGGCAGTCAGAAGCAAGTCTCTCCTCCCGACCTACGATGTCTTCGACGAAGCCCGCTACTTCGACGTCGCCGAATCCGTCGCGTCTCTCACGTTCGCGGGCGAGGAACTCGGTATAACCATATGTGAGGATGCGTGGAACGATCCGTCACTCTGGCGCACGCGCATCTATGGCACGGACCCGGTTGAAGAACTCGCCGGAGCCGGCGCTGGAATTCTCATCAATCTCTCCGCCTCCCCGTTCTACGTCGGGAAGGAAGAGACCAGGTACCGCCTGATGTCGGGGCACGCCAAGCGTCACGGCATGACCGTCGTGCTGGTGAACCAGGTTGGAGGAAACGACGAACTCATCTTCGATGGCCACAGCATGTGTGTCGCCCCCGACGGTTCCCTTCTCAAGTACTTGCCCGGCTTCGAGGAGTCCGTGCAGGTGGTGGACACCGAGAGCACAGCCGGGGCGGCGCTCGTTCCCGACGCGCCGGTCGCGTCCATCCACTCCGCTCTCATTCTCGGTCTTCGGGACTACGTGAAGAAGTGCGGCTTCGCCAAGGTCGTGGTGGGTCTCTCCGGCGGCATAGACTCGGCCGTGGTGTGCGCTCTTGCTGCAGAGGCTTTCGGAGCGGGGAATGTGCTGGGTGTCACGATGCCGTCCCCCTATTCCTCCGAGGGCAGCATCACAGACTCCCGCGCGCTCGCGTCGAACCTAGGCATCGAATTCGAGATCATTCCCATCGCCGAGATGTACTCATCCTATCTCAACTCGCTTGACAACCACCTGAGCGGAGACAGCGTCGGGGTCACGGAGGAGAACATACAGGCGAGGATTCGTGGGAATATCCTGATGGCACTGAGCAATGAGCATAATCGACTACTTCTGTCCACCGGCAACAAGAGCGAGGTTGCTGTCGGCTATTGCACTCTCTACGGAGATATGAGCGGAGGGCTCTCTGTCATCTCGGACGTCCCGAAGACGATGGTCTACGAACTGGCAGGCCACATCAATCGAGACCGGGAAGTGATCCCGCAGTCGACCATATCGAAGCCACCGTCGGCCGAGCTCAGACCCGACCAGACAGATCAGGACACTCTCCCCCCCTATGATGTACTGGATTCCATTCTCGACCAATACGTGGATCGAGGTCTGTCGCCGAGGGAAATCGTGGACTCGGGACTCAGCGCCGAGACTGTTGGTTGGGTTGTAGATGCGGTGAACAGGAATGAGTACAAGCGCCGGCAGGCCGCCCCGGGTCTCAAGGTAACGAGCAAGGCCTTTGGGATGGGCCGGCGGATGCCGATTGCAGCGAAGTACAGGCCGTGAGAAGACGCGAACATGGAGGCCAGACAACGTGAAAGACGCACGCTACGAGAAATTCGCCAAGGTCCTTGTGCACTACTGCCTCGACATGCAGAAGGACGATCTGTTCAGAATCAACACGTCTGCCCTAGCCGAGCCTCTGGTGAAGGAGGTCTACGCCGAGGCTCTCCGGGCGGGGGCGCACCCCTTCACCAGGATGACTCTCCCCGGGCTTGACGGCATCTTCTACGAGACTGCGAAGAAGCACCAGCTCTCCTTCGTGAACCCGATCCACAAGTTCGACATGGAGACGATCGACAAGATGCTGTCCATTCGGGCATCAGCGAACACCAAGTCGTTGAGCAATGTCGATCCGAAGAAGCAGTCCGGGGCGCGCAAGGCTCAGCGCGACATCTTCAGGACATTCATGGAGCGTTCGAGCGCGAAGGAGCTTACGTGGAGCACGACGCAGTTCCCGTGCCAGGCGTCGGCACAGGACGCGGAGATGTCGCTCGCCGAGTACGAGGACTTCGTGTTCAACGCTTGCATGCTCCACAGGAAGGATCCTGTGGCGGCATGGAGAGGCGTTCACAGGAAGCAGGCGAAGCTGTGTAGATTCCTGAACGAGCGGAAGACGATCCGGATCGTCCGGGAGGGGACGGACCTCTCGATGCGGGTCGCGGGAAGGACGTGGATCAACAGCGACGGCCGAACCAACATGCCCTCAGGTGAGATCTTCACAGGCCCGATAGAGGACTCGGTCGAGGGAACGATTCTCTATTCCTTCCCCGCGATATGGGGAGGACACGAAGTCCACGGCGTGCGACTGACCTTCAAGAAGGGGAAGGTCGTGAAAGCAACGGCGGACAAGGGTGAGGCCTTCCTTCTCTCAACACTCGATACTGATGAGGGATCGCGCTTCGTGGGTGAGGTTGCCGTGGGAACGAACTACAACATCCAGCGGTTCACGAAGAACATCCTCTTCGATGAGAAGATCGGTGGCACCATGCACATCGCCGTCGGAGCCTCCTATCCGAAATCCGGAGGCCTCAACAAGTCGTCCGTGCACTGGGACATGATCACCGATATGCGTGATGGGGGAAAGATCTACGCCGACGGGAAGCTCTTCTACAAAGACGGCCAGTTCGTCATCGACTAGCGAAACACCGGGGGAACCATGAGAGACGAGAGATACGCGAAGCTCGCCAACGTACTGGTCAACTATTCGGTTGGGGTCCAGAAGAATGATCTTGTTGGGATCAACGCTCCACATCTGGCCGAGCCACTCATAAGGGAGGTCTACAGCGAGATCCTGAAGGCGGGGGGTCACCCCTATCTTCGCCTCTACCTCCCCTCGCTCACGGGGATCTATTTCAGAACGGCGAAGCAGCACCAGCTCAAGTATGTGAGTCCGATAGCGGAATTCGCTACTGAGAAGCTCGACAAGGTCATATCCATCTGGGCGGACGAGAACACGAAGTCTCTTACCACGACCGACCCAAAGAAGATGGCAGTGGCCAGTGGCGCGAATCGCAAGGTGTTCGCGCGCTTCCTCGAGCGGGAGGCGGCCGGCGACCTCAAGTGGGTCGGAACACAGTTCCCCTGCAATGCCTCCGCCCAGGATGCCGAGATGTCGCTCGATGAGTATGAGGACTTCGTCCTCAGGGCGTGTATGGTGCATGTCAAGGACCCCGTCGCTGCCTGGAAGCGTGTCCACAACAAGCAGGAGAAGGTCTGTAAGGTCTTGAACACAAAGAAGAAGATCCGTGTTGTCGCCAAGGACACTGACCTGACGATGAATGTCGCCGGACGCAAGTGGATAAACTGTGACGGCGGCGCAAATATGCCCGATGGCGAGATCTTCACGGGTCCCATAGAGGACTCGGTGGAGGGCAAGATTTCCTTTTCCTTCCCCGCATGCTATGCAGGCCGTGAGGTGCACGGCGTGACGCTGACGTTCAAGAAAGGCAAGGTCGTCAAGGCGACCGCCGACAAGGGCGAGGACTTCCTGTTGGCGACACTCGACACAGACGAGGGAGCAAGACGTGTCGGTGAATTCGCCATCGGTACGAACTACTCCATTCAGACGTTCACCAAGAACACGCTTTTCGACGAGAAGATCGGCGGGACGATGCACATGGCCGTCGGCGCTTCACTCCCGGAATCCGGCGGAACAAACCAGTCGGGTGTCCACTGGGACATGGTGAACGACATGAGAGACGGCGGGGTGATCTATGCCGACGGCAAGGTCATCTATCGCGATGGCAAGTTCACGTTCGCGTAGCTGTACGGCGCCTATCGCGCGCTCGTAGCAGCCCACCGAGAGTTACACAGGAAGCCCCTGGAAGGAGAGGTCTGTGGATTGGTCCCAACTACTTGACATGGAGAGCATAGCTAAGTGGGCAACAACGTCGGGGCTGCGGATACTCGGCATTGTGATCGGCGCCTACGTCACGATCCGTCTCGCAGCACTTGTGACTCGCAGAGTAGAGCGCGCCTTCGATGACGACGACCCATCGACGATGAACGAGCGCGAGAAGCGTGCCGCGACCCTGGGGAAGGTCCTCAGGAATATCATCAGTGCAGCCATATGGTCAGTAGCGCTTCTGATGGTCTTGAAGGAACTCAAGATTGACATCGGACCTCTTCTCGCCGGCGTTGGAATAATCGGACTCGCCGTCGGATTCGGCGCGCAGTCGCTCGTCAAGGACATAGTCGCAGGGATGTTCATCCTGGTAGAGAATCAGTACGACGTTGGAGACGTCATCAAGGTGGCCGGAGCCTCGGGCAAGGTCGAGAAGGTGACGCTGAGATCGACAAGGCTCCGCGATGCGGAGGGCAAAGTCCACATAATCCCAAACGGCAGCATGGATGTCGTTACAAACATGACGAAGAGGTACTCCCGGTTCGTGCTCGATATCGGTGTCGCGTACAAGGAAGATGTGGACGAGGTCATGGCGCTTCTCAAGGAGATCGGCGACGAACTCCAGGCGGACCCCGAGTTCGGCGGGAAGATCATCGAGCCCCTTCAGGTTCTCGGCGTGCAGGACTTCGCTGATTCCGCAGTTGTCATACGATCGCTCTTCACGACGAAGCCGATGGAGCAATGGGGAATCGGACGCGAGTTTCGCCGCAGGATCAAGAACACGTTTGATGCCAAGGGCATCGAGATCCCGTTCCCCCACCAGACCATCTATCTTGGCGAGGCAGAGCCGGCGGGCGGGCGGTTGAAGGTTGAGCTGGTTCATGATCGGGAGATTGTAGAGGGGCAGGCTTCCACCTCGGCGTCACATCGTGCACCCGACACACGCTCTCACCAACCAGACCCATCCGGTGGATTGATCGACTCGGAAGACTGATACATCATCAGGAGGAACTGATGTTCAGAAGCATTCTGGTGGCGATAGATGGTTCGACCAACGCGGATCGCGCTGTCTCTGCAGCGGCGGAGATAGCTCGTGTCCACGGATCAAAGATGACGATCTGCCATGCTTTCTACATCCCGGAACACTATCGCTCCGATATGAGCGGACCGCTGCGCGAGTCCGTTCGCCTTGACGGCGAGGAGATTCTCGCTCATGCAGCAAGGGTTGCAGCGAAGGAAGGTGTGGAGGCTGAGACGAAGCTCATAAGCGAAGGGCACCCCGCCGAGGCCATCATCCAGCTTGCCGAGGAGTTGGGGGTCGGGCTGGTCGTGGCGGGCGCCCGTGGACGCGCGCAAGACGATACGCGGCCAATGGGCTCGATCGCCACCGCGATTCTCCTTGGCGCGCGGTGTTCGGTTCTTCTTGTGAAGAAGGACAAAGCGACTGGCTAGCTGCGGGCGTCAGCAGCCAGGGAGAGTGCTGACAGGAACTCGAAGACCTCGTGGGTGTCTCGTACGAAGAGCGACGCGACTGACGGCCGGGGTTTATCTGCCACGAGGATGGTGATCGCGCCCGGGGCCCACTCGTCATCATCACCGCCAACCATAAACCAGGGCTCCATGCCGGCGTCCTCATCCGACCACAGCTTGACCGCAGCGAACGCATCCTCGTCCGTCACATCGTCCCCCACGTAGATGGTCAGCTCCATATCCGGATCCGCATCCGTCAACATGAGGGAGAGAGCATCCCCCTTACTCCAACCCGCGACTCGTGCCTCTACGATGCCGTCTCCATAGAGCGTCTCAAGAATGCGCAGCGCATCGAGCCGCTTGACAAGCTCGGCGAACTGCCGCACCGCTTGGCTCCCGGCCTCCTTGCCCAGGCCTCGAGTGTGGAGCACGAGACCGTAGCCACGGTTCTCCAGACTTGCGTCAGAGGCAGAATCGAACCATCCCGACATCTCCAGCTCTATGCGGTGGATGAGCTCTAAGGCGTCGTCCATCTCAATGGGGTGGTATACAGGGAGCCCCGGCATCGCTATCTCAAACCCTCGCTGCCCTATCAGCCCCAAGCCGGGAACATCAACGAGTGTTCTGAGCTCTGCGACGGACCGGCTGCTCATGATGAACACGGAGAACCCCTCTGCTTCGCAGAGTTCCCTGAGTTTCTCGATGACATCATCTGATGGCCGCACGGGTGCGTCTCTTGTTCCCGAGACGAGTGTGCCGTCATAGTCAATAAAGAGCCTGATGCGAACGGCTCCACCCAGTGCGATGGATAAGAGGTCGGTCTCTTCGGAGAGATGTCTCGGGTATTCCAGCTCCACAGCTTTCAGCACAGCTCTACTACTCCGTGAACGGGCAAAGAAAAACCGGGGCGGCTTGGTTGCCGAATGCTAGCACATGACTAGCCGCCCCGGTATGTTCAACATCTACTTGAGAAGAACCATCCTCTTCTCGACCACTCTGCTACCGGCGTTCACCCTGTAGAGGTAGACGCCGCTCGCGACCTTCTGGCCTCTGTCGTTGGTGCCATCCCAGATGATCGACTTGTAGCCAGGCTCCTGATGCTCATCAACAAGCACGCTGACACGCTTGCCGGCGACGTTGTAGACCTCAACCGTCACACGCGCCGACTCAGGCAGCTGGTAGCTGATGGAGGTCATCGGATTGAACGGGTTCGGGACGTTCTGCAGCACAGCGAACGCATGAGGAATGACAGGATCCTCAATGCCCGTGCCACTGCCCGAACTCGTTATGTTGATGTCATCGACGTACCAACCCTCTTCCGTGACATATCCGTCCGATGCGAACCGGAACCGGATCTGAACCGTCTCGCCCTCGTAGGCCGAGAGGTCGAACGTCTCCTGCTGCCAGCTGATGTTTCCTGACCAACACGGAGTGCCCGTCGGGAGTGGATTGGCGTCATTGTTGTTTGCCGCATGCGAGTACCCGCCAGCTGGGGTGAGCACATCCCATACAGCGCCACCGTCATCGGTGATCTGAACCAGAGCACCATCCCACGCGGAGGATGAACTCTCCTCCTCAGCGTCGAGCCAGTGCCACATGGTCATCTCTCCGCTGGCGCCAACGCAGAGCTCCTGCGTGTACAGGGCGCCGTCCGCAGAGTCCGCGTAGTTGCCGGAGCCGGTTCCGCCGAACTTCCAGCTGTGGCTCGTCGTGTGGCTCCGGTATGTATCGATGTGCCACTGATCTACGAATCCGCCGGTCACAACACCGTGCGTCCACTCACCCTGACCGGACTCAATGTCGTCCACGAATTCACTGCCGGCCGTGGAGATGCTGAAGGCGGTGGTGCTCGTGTAGCCCCAGTCACCTACGATATCCACATCGAAATCGATCGTGTGGTAGTCGGGCGTGCTCGGCAGAAGCGTGATTGAGAAATCAGTGAAGTCTCCCACTGCTCCCGCGTTGATGAACGGAAGACCATCCGTCGCATCGTTCATCTGAATGTACGGGTCAGTCGTCGAGATGGT